>USJH01000094.1 GCA_900554955.1 uncultured Clostridia bacterium
CAACTCCAAGCTATAGCTTTGTTGTTCCTGGACAAAGAAACACTAATGTGCTTGTAAATTTTGGAACATCAGACACAAAACCAGATGGCTCTAAAATAAATGTTAAAGATTCAAGTGGAAAAGCCCTTTCAACCTATGTTTTTAAAAACGACAGCGGTGAATGGGTTCTTGAACTTGTTGGAAATTCTGGCGGTGATTATGGCTCGCTTAAAGTTTCTTTCGATGCCGGCGGCGGTGAGGTTTCGTCTTCTGAAAAAGACATTATATATAATGAAGAATATGGCGAACTTCCAACTCCAACAAAGCATGGATATATTTTTAAAGGTTGGAGTTTGAACTATGTTGATGTTGAGCAAAATGTTTTTGGGTTTTCAGACTGCACAAGAGATGGAACAACTTTTACATATGACACCGGTTCGACAAATACAAATGAAGGAAGTGCTTGTTTTCAAGTTCAGACATATATAGACACGTCAACAGTTGTTGATGGATTATTTACAACGTGGTCACTTGGTGTTGTTTCATTTACATTTACAAAAAATGATTCATTCAATTATTTGCGAGTTAAATTGAATGGAAACAATAGAGATGCAGTTTTGTTTATCAATGCTACTGGTTTGACGAATGGTGAAACCTATGTTTTTCAGGCGAACATTCAAGAAATCAGCATGAATCACATGGTTGTTAAAGACATTAAAATTGAGAAAAACTCAAGAAATATTGCAACCACTTTTGATAACGACACTGTAACTGAAAGCACAATTGTTAAGGTTCCAACAAATCATACACTTTTTGCAAGATGGACAGAAAGAAAAGTTACAATTCGTGCAAATAACGGAGATGGCGATTCAACGTATCTTGGAGATTTGAACGAAGTTATAAGCATTGGCACGCCATCAAATCCAAACGACATGAAGGTTGCGGGGCTTCAAGGTGAATCGGCATATATCGGGGCTAACGATCAAGTCCAAAGCAGTTGGTATTCACTTGGTTCAAAATATAAATTTGAAGATCTTATAACTGTAAATTGCTGGGTATATTTAAACAATTGGACAACTTTCACTCGTGCAATTTCATGCACCGATGGTGGCGGTTGGAACTTTGAAAAAGCAGATTCAAATGGGAAAAGTGTAATTCAATTTTCTGCATTCAATAAAGGTATCGGATATTTAGTGACAGAGGGTGTTGAACTTTCAACAATTTCTGCCGGTTGGCACATGCTTACTGGAACATTCGATGGGAAGAACACAAGATTCTATATCGATGGTGTTTTAAGAGGCATAAGTGAAACTTTCACTTCTGGAAAAATTGGATATAATGCAACAAATTCAATTATTGTTGGTGCAGAAGCCGGCTCGGGTGAAAATGAAATTGAATCGTGGATTCCTGTTCTTCCTGGAAAAATTCGAAATGTTGCAATTTATAATTCAACTTTCAGCGGCTATTATGTTGAAAAACTTTATGGCAAAGGCCATGATAGCACAGCAGAATTTTTATATGGCTTTTCAAACAGAGAAGAAGATGTTCTCGAAGTTCAGTGGGCAAGCTCGGTTTATGATGTCAAATTCAACCCAACAAACGGATCAGCAGTTACAACTGGCAAGGTAAAGTTTGGAATATCATATAATCCATTTTTACCAGCAGCTCCAACAAAAAACAATTATAAATTTGTTGGCTGGAGCAAGAACTATTTCAACCACGACAAGGCGATAATGTCTGATTCAAATTGTATAAGAAATGGAACAACTTTCACTTTTGACTCTGGTTCTTCAAACACAAATGAATCATCTGCAAGATTTGCAGTGCAGACATTTAGTGGCCTTACATATGTGAGTGACATTTTTGAAACAGGCAATGTCGGGCTTGCCGCTTGTGTTTTCACAAAAAATTCGTCTTATAGTCATATAAGATTAAAACTTAATGGAAATAATGTTGATACTTATTTCTTTATCGATGTGACTGGGCTTGTTGATGGGGAACAATATGTTCTTCAAGCAAACATTTTGGAACTTTCTCTAAACCATATGGTTGTGAAAGATGTCATGATCGAACAAAATGAAAAGTCTTTTTCAACAGACTATACGTGGGACCACAACTGTATGCAGTGAAGGTTGTGGTCACACTTTATTTGCTTGGTGGCAAGATAAAACAGCAAATGTGATTGTTAAAAACCTTTCAGGTGGCAGATATGAAGGCTCAGTAATGGGAAATGCAAGTGGAATATGGTCTGGAACATATAAGGTTGGAGATACATTGACAATTTCATATTCACCAAATGGATTATATTCTTTTTCAAAAGTTGTTAAAGGAACAAATTGGAATGGAACAACAATTCAGTCGGGATCTATATCTAACATAAACTATACAATCACAGAAGAAGATTGTGACAATGGAACCATAGACTTTAGAATTTGCTATACGATTAGTGGAACACTCCATTCGGTTACAAATGGTGTTGTTGATGATGCAACAGGTGGAACAGTAAGATTATATTCATATCAAACTCCTGCAGGTTTGGTTACAAATGGTTGGGCATATTATGGTCCAAACACAAGCAAAGAAATTTATGCGACAGCGATAGGTGACTATACATTTAAGGGTTGGTTTAAAAATTCAGATTGCACTGGGACTCCGGTTTCAACCGATGCAGAATACAATTTCACAGACGGAACAACCGGCGACTATGAATATTGGGCATTATTCATAAACTATAGAGATTTCCCATCAACTTGGAAAACAGAAATCGCTTCAACAACATATATGACAACAACAATCACTCCAGCAAATTTAACAAGCATAAAATTTGCTCCAACGGTTCCAAGTGGCTACACAAAAATTGGAACACTTTCAACAGGTCTTCCAGTTTATCAAGGCACAACTGCAACCGAAATTGCTTTTGTTGCAGGTAGAATTTTTGCACCAGTAAACAGTGGTAATTTGTTTAATGGTCTTACAAAACTTACAACAATTGATTTTGCCGTTTTTAACACATCAAAGGTTACGGATACGTATAATATGTTTTATAATTGTTCAAGTTTAACAAGCCTAGATTTAAGCAATTTTGACACATCAAACGTATCACACATGTATAATATGTTTTATAATTGTTCAAGTTTAACAAGTCTAGATGTGAGCGGATTTAACACAACAAATGTTACAGACATGAGAATGATGTTTAATAACTGTTCAGCATTAACAAGTTTAGATGTGAGCAGATTTAACACGTCAAATGTTACAAACATGGGTTTTATGTTTTATGCCTGTTCAGCATTAACAAGTTTAGATGTGAGCGGATTTAATACAGCAAATGTTACTGGCATGGATTATATGTTTTATAGCTGTTCAGCATTAACAAGTCTAGATGTAAGTAACTTTGATACATCAAAAGTTAAATACATGAGTTCTATGTTTTATCACTGTTCAGCATTAACAAGTCTAGATCTTTCAAGCTTTAACATGACTAAAGTTACAAATCCAGCGGATATGCTTAACTTTGGAACGTCAAACAAAATTCAAACACTTAAAACACCATATAACAACACTTCGGCAATTGCAATCACAACAGGTTCAACACTTTATAATGAAGACACTGGGGAGGTTGTAACAACTGTTCCGGCAAACACAACGAAGAGTTTGACCTATGTTAATGAGAATCCAGAAAAAGAGCTTCCAACAGATTGGAAAACACAACTTAACTCTTCAACATATATGACTTCAACAAGAAGCACAGTTACGGGAATTCGTTTTGAATCGACCGTTCCAACAGGTTTTGTTCAAATTGGTAAACTTTCAACCGGGCTTAAGGTTTATGCAAACGGAAATAACATTGCTTTCATAAACAAAAAAACAATTTATGCACCGGCTGATAGTTCCTATTTGTTTGCAAACAACTATTCTTTAACATCAATTTCGTTTAGCAATTTTAACACTTCAAAAGCAACAACAATGGCAAGAATGTTCTCGGGTGCAAGCGGTCTTACAACAATTGATGTAACATCGTTTAACACTTC
>USJH01000095.1 GCA_900554955.1 uncultured Clostridia bacterium
ATTAAAAAACACATTTGTTTTAATCTTAATTTTAATTTTTTAATGGCACAATAAACGTTTTTATTTTTCTTTTTTCAAATTTCATGCAACAAAAAACTTGAACCCGAAAGTTCAAGTTTTTTTGTGTTTTAAGCTCCATATTTTCTCTTATATTCATTATGCTTTGATAAATCGTTTACAGCATCAAGGTTTTCACGATTTGATGTTGAACTCCATGAAGCTTCAACAGTTATATCATGATCAAGCATTGTTCCGTCAAAATTAGAACCATTAAATTTCCAACCAGTGAATGTATAAGATGTGATTGTCCAAACATATTTCAAACGTTTGTTATACCATGCACTTCCAATCATTTCTGTTCCTTCATAGTGTCCAGTGTTATTTCTTGTAGCATTTGGAAGAGAAACCTTTTCGCCCTCATATGCAGTGATTGAAGAAACTCCGTTTCCGCCATTTGCATTAAATGAAATTGTAAATTTGTTTCTGATATAAACCACAAGGTCGTTGTCTGGCATTGCAGCTAAAGTATATTCGGTTTTAAATCCACTTTCAAGATAGAACTTTGTGTCACTCTTTAAAAGTGCGTTTGTTGGAATTGTAATATTGTCGCCAGCAAAAATTTTAACTGAAGCAACAAGTGTTGAACCATGCATAAATGTTAATGTTCTGTTGAACACAACACTCATTTTATCCCAAGAAGCAAGAAGTGTTACATCTTCAGAAACTGTTAATGTTTCAACTTTTGTTTCACCAATAAACCAACCAGCAAAACCAAACGTTGTTTTTGTTTCTTCGGTTGCTTCAAAAACATTTTCAAGGTTTAAAAGTAAAATTGTTTCACCTTCCAAAACTCTCTTTTCAAAGTTTGAACCTTTTCCGTTTGTGTCAAATGTCACTGTTTTATAATATCTTGTATTTTCGCTCCAAACAGCGACAAGTATTGTGTTGTTTTCAAGAGTGATTGTTGTTTCTTTTCCAACAATTTCTCCATTTATTGACCAACCAACAAATGTGAAGTTCGTGTGATAAATTCCATTATCAAAAACATAGTCTGCAAGTGCATCAACTTTAATTGTTGAATGTTGAAGTTTGCTGATTTCTTGATTTGCTTCTCCATTGTTTTTCTCAATGGTTAAAGTTTTATATTCTTCAACTTTTTCAAGCTCCCACTTTGCATAAAGTGTTGTGCTTTGTCTTGGGAAGCAATTTCTCGTGAATCTGTTGCCATTTGCATCATAATATCCAAGAAATTTATATGTTTCACGAGTGATTCCATTGTCAACAACCTTGGTTGGGGATGGAAGACTTAAACCGTCTCCAACCGAGCCAGAGATTGATGATGTTCCATTTCCACCATTGTTGTCAAGAGTAATTGTAACAGAGTTGCGGTTTGTTTGACTGAATGAGCCATTACCTTTTCTTTCATATTCTCCATCAAGTTTGAATGTTCCATTTGCAAGTTCGCTTTCTGCTGTTGAAACACTTACAGTTGAATCATTTCCAACAATGTTTTCAAGTTGAAGTTTATTGTTGTTGTCTGTCTTAAGAGAAATCATGTTATCAAGCATGTCAAGATTAATATCAAGATATCCGATATAATCTTTATTTCCAGTTTTTGCATTGTTTACTGTTGTAAGCATGATTGACAATGTTCCAATATCATTATTATAAGCAATTTTTCCAATGTTGATATCAAGATAATGTGTATTTCCCTGCTTTTCATATTTCTTAATGATTCCTGAAAGGTCAAGTTTACCATTATCAGTTGCTTGTTGTTTGTTTGCATTTGAAGTGTCAATTGCGCTGTTAATCTTGTCTTGAATATAATCTTCAAAACCAAGGAGCCATTGCATATAATATTTCAAATTGCTTGTTAAATATGAAGGAGTAATTTTTGTAACTCTGTCATATTTCTTATATGCGCCCCATTTTCCATCGCTTGTTTTAAGAAGCATTTCACCATTCTTATAATAAACAGAAATGGTTCTTGTTCTTTGTGTTGAGCCAGTGATTCCGCCAACACCGTTTGTGTTTTTACCATTTACAAGCCCAATAAGTGGATAGTTTGAAACGTCAACTTGAATAATTGGATTTTTGTTTTCGTCAAGAATTACTCTTGCATCAACTTTCACATATACATTTTTAAGATCAGTATTTCCAACACCAAGTTTAACGTTTCCTGTGATTCGATATTCATTAAGAGCAGAAGTGTTAACAAATGCTTTAACAAGATCTGCGCTGTTTGAAATGTCGATATAAGTTCCATAGTCTTCTTGAATTTTTCTGTCAAACACAACAGAAACGTCAAGTGATGTGTCTTGTTTTACAAACACATTTGAAACTTTCAAACTTGAAATCCAATTGTTTTCAGTTTTAAGGAAAATTTTCATGTCAGCCTTGTTTGCATTTCCAAGCATTCTGCTGTCAATATCGATTTCAAACACGCCATCTTTAAGAACAATTCCTTTAAGATATTTAAGCATGCTAAATGGATTTCCAAGGTCAAGCTCAGGAATAAGCTCTTGAAGGTTTGATGTGTCAAGATCTTTTGCATCTGAAACATTTCCAATGAATGAGATAATGCTTGGATCAATGCCCATGCTTTGAAGAGCATATGACATGATTTCAGCAAGTTTTTGTCTTTGAACACGAATTTTTAAGCCTTTAATGTTCATAAACAAAATTGAATCTTGATAGCCCGCATCAACAGTAAAGTTAAGTGCAGAATTTTTATAAACCGAAAGGTTTGCAAAAAGTTCAAGTGGTGTTGTTCTGATTGTGTTAAGAACACTGTCAACCGCATTTGTTATAACTTTATATGAGTTATATGTGTCCTTATCAAGAGTGTCAAATGCAAAATCATTAAAGTTTTCACAATAGATTGTTGCTTCAACAACATTTGTTCTAAAGAGAACACTGCTTACTGTTTCTTTATAGTTTACAAAAATTGTAAGAGCATTATTGATGTTAACTTCAAAAGTGCCATCTCCAAAGATTGCTTCTTTAACAAAGCCAAGATCTCTTCCAAAAATCATGTCACGAATGTCTTCAAACTTAAGGTCAATATTTTTAACTCCAGCCAAAACATCACGAATTTCATTAAAATCGATGTTAATGATGGCACCAGTTTTCTCTTTGATATATTCCAAAACATCGTTAAGTTCTGAAAATTCTGCTTTAATTTGCAAACGGTTTTCAGCATTGTTGTTTACACCACCAAGATCAACATAGAACACGCTGTCAACATAGTAAACATTAAGTGTAACTCCGTTGAATGAAGCTTTAATGTATCCGCTTAAACGGTTTTTGTCTGAATCATATTTAATTCCATATTCGGCAAGAACAATATTGTGTTCCCCACCAAAAATGAAGTCAATGTGCATTGTTCCACTGATAACTTTATTTCTCAAAGTTTCAAAAGTTGCAATTGCAACATCTGCAAATCTATCTAGAAGGATATATTCTTTTTCTTCGTTTTCAGAAACAGTTTTTAAAGTTGTTTCTTCACTGTTAAATTCAATAATCAAATCAACAGCATATTCTTTGATTGAAATTCTATTTGTTTTAATTTTTGAAATATTGCTATTTTCAAGCTCAATTTCAAGAGAAATTATTCCTTCAATTCCAAACAAGTTTCCGTCAATTTCAACAAGAATCTTATTTGCATTTACAATAACGTTTTTAATGTTTGAAAGAATTTTTAAAATATCAATATTTGAAACATTAATATCAAGGTTAATATCAAGACTTTCCAAAGTGTCTTTAATTGAAGAACCAGAAAGAACACTGATGACTTTGTTTATTATATCGTCATAAGCAAATGGATCTTTGCCGAAAGTTTCAAGAACTTTGTGAACAGTGTCAAGAACACTTTCAAAATCAATTTTCACTTTAAAATTGTTAAATGATGCATAAAGTTTGTTGTTTTGAAGAATTGCTTCAAGTGAAACATTCTT
>USJH01000096.1 GCA_900554955.1 uncultured Clostridia bacterium
AACCTATGGTGCAGACAGCTATGTTTCGCATTGTGCAAGTGTAATCGTAAGTGCAACCGACACGGTTTTTTATATTGTTGCAGTATATTTTTCAACAATCAAAGTAAAAAAACTTAAAGCAACAATTCCTCTTGCTCTTATAAGCTGTTTCATTGGAAGTCTAATTGCTTGTTTTGTTTGTCGATTCATTTAAAAAAGCCAGCATAATGCTGGCTTTTTTTTTAAAAACTATCAGTTGAATATTTAAAATCTTCTGCATAAATCGCTTTTGAAACTCTTAAACCCTTCTTTCCATATTTTGTCCCCATCATCAAGAAAACTGCTGGTTCTGCTTTTTGGTTTGGATAAACAATGCAAAGCTTCTTTGGCTCAATATGATGGTTTCGAAAAGCACATATCACATCAGCAAGCCTGTCAGTTCGGTGAACAATATAGAACTTTCCACCATATTTTAAAAGTTTTTCAGCATTTTCTAAGATAGAGTCTAGATTTGTTTCAATTTCATGTGTTGCAAGGGCAATTTCCGGATTGTCACTATGATCACCACTTTCCATATATGGTGGATTGCAAAACACAACATCAAGACTTGCTCTGCTTAAAAAGTTTAAACAATCTTCAAGTTTCGCATTGATTGGCTGAATTTGGTTTTCAAGGTTATTTAATTTAACAGACTTTGAAAACATGTCACAAAGACGTTTTTGAAGCTCAAAAGCATAAATCTTTTCAGGATTTTGTTTTTTTGAAAGTAAAATTGAAATCACCCCTGAACCAGCACAAAACTCTGCGACTTTGTCGGTTTTATGACACTTGATATAGTTCGCAAGTAAAACCGAATCAGATGTGAAACAATATCCATCTGGTGCTTGATATATTTTAAGATTTTCAAACCCAAGATCTAAAATTTCTTGTTTCATTATTTAACCTGTGGTGCACCAACTGGACAAACAGCTGCACATGTTCCGCAAGAAATACATTTTTTAGGGTCGATAACAACCTTTCCATTTTGCATTGAAATTGCCTCTACTGGACATGAAGCAATGCAAGCCCCACATTTGATGCAAGCATCTGTAATTTGATATGCCATATTATTTTTCTCCTTTTTATGATATGTTTTTTATTTATTTTTTGCCAAAATGCCAATGACGTTTCTTTCCATTTGGCTTTTTATTATCATTTTGATTTTGATTTTTATCTTCAGCCATCACAGGCTTTTGTTGTTTGTTTTCTGTTTTTTCATTTTGACTTGTTTTAAAGTTGTCTTTATTTGCTGGTTTTTCTTTTGATTCTGGTTTTTCTGCAATGAAAGTTTTAAGTGGTTTTTGTTCTTCTTTCACTTCTTCTTGTTTTTCTGGTTCTTCACCATTGAGCTCTGCAAGTGTGAAATCATAAACCGTAAAACTATCATCACCAGACTGAACCTTTACTGAAACTCGCTCACGCAAAATATCATTATACACAACAATTCCTTCACCTTTAGGGCAAGTGATTTTATTGTTAACTTTTGGCATTCTTTTCAAAACTTCTTCATATGCCTTGTTCTCATAAGCAAGACAACACATAAGTCTTCCGCAAAGCCCTGAAATTTTTGTTGGTGAAAGCGATAAACCTTGGTTTTTTGCCATTTTAACAGTCACATGTTCAAAGTCTTTCAAGAACCTTGCACAACAGCAAATTTCACCACAAGGACCAAGCCCACCTTTAATTTTCACTTCGTCTCTTTGACCAACTTGATGAAGTTCAATTCGAACTTTAAGAGCACTTGCAAGTTCTTTTAAAAGGTCCCTGAAATCCACTCTTTCTTCTGCCGAAAACTCAATCACAATTTTACTTGCATCAAGAGAATATTCAGCGGAAACAATTTTCATTTCAAGCCCAAGCTCACGAACTTTTTCACGAACAAGAAAAATGTCTTTTGCAGCTTTCTCTTTAAGTTCTGTTTGTTTTTTAATGTCTTCTTCTGTCGCCTTTCTTAATACTTTTTTAAGTGGTTCAGAAAGAGAATTTTCATCTATATCTTTCAAAAAAGCAACTTCACCAATGCAAAGCATTGATGCACTGTCAACAACAACTTTGTCGCCAGCATCAAGCTTTAATCCATTTGGGTCAAACGAATATGCTTTTCCGGTTTCTCTAAATTTTATTCCAACTATTTTTTGCATTTAACTTTAGCCTCCACAATTTTTAGCAAGAATTCGTCAACCATCTCGACGCTGTTAGTATTATAAACCAAATCTTCTTTAAGTTGCAAACAATATTCAACGATTTTATAAAGTGCAGAAATTGAAAATCCTTCACAAATAAGCTTCATTTGAGAAAGCAAATGTGTGTTTTGGACAAGCTCACTTTTCCCCACTTTCACCATTATAAGATCACGAACCAAAAGCATGAAAATGTCTGAAAGTTCATCTTTATTCACATTTTTTTGTGAAAAAATGCTTGCGAACTTAAGCACGTCTCGGCTTGAATTCATTTCATATAGACATTTATAAACATTTTGATAAAGTTCCAGAAATTCTTTATCGGTTGCCATTTTATATGCTCTTGCAAAAACACCCGCACTGCAAGCAGAACAAATTTCTGCAGTTTTTTTGTCAACTCCATTTTGCTCAAGAAGCATTTGAATTTGTGGAATTGTTAAAAGGTCAAGTTCAATTTTTTTAGATCTTGACAAAACTGTTTGCAAAAGTTTTCTTTCGGTTTTTGCACACAAAAGGAAAAATACACTTTTTGGTGGTTCTTCAATTGTTTTAAGAAGTTTGTTTTGTGCTTCTTCTTGAGTGTCATCTAGATTTAATAGAACATAAATTTTATTATCTTCTTCAAAAGGACGAACATAAACATCAGAAGAAAGATTGCTTGCCATTTCAGTTGAAATTTTTTCGTTTTTACCAAGGACAATAACGTCTGGGTGAATATCTTTCTCAATTTTAACAAGAGTTTGCTCTTTATTTTCAGCATCAAGAATAATTTTTGCAACATTTTTTGCAAAAGCATGACAATATTCTTGGTCTTCACTTATCAAAAGATATGTGTGGCTAAGTTTGTTTTGCTTTTTATCTTGCAAAATGATTTTATATGCTTTTGAATTTTCGATAACTTGATTATAATTTGTCATATCTAAACTTTATCAAATAGTAGCCTAAAAGTCAACAAATTCAAGCAAACAACACAAAATGCAACGTTCAACATACAAAAAATATGCATAAAAAAACCAGGCAAAATGCCTGGCAAAATAATTTCACTATTTAATTGAAACAATTTTAACACTATAACTTCCGTTTGGGGTGTTAATTAAAACAGTTTCGCCTTTTTTCTTGTTAAGAAGAGCTTTCCCAATTGGAGATTCATTTGAAATCCAACCACGATCAGGGTCGCTTTCAATTGTTCCAACAATTTTATATTCTTCATTTTCACCCATTTCTTCATCAAATACAGTAACGGTTGATCCAACACGAACACGGTCATTTTTAAGCTCATCATCAGAAACAATAATACCAAGACGAAGGGTTTCTTCAATCATGTTAATTTCAGATTCAACTCTTCCTTGTTCTGCACGAGCAGCATCATATTCTGAGTTTTCAGAAAGGTCACCATATTCACGAGCAACTTTAAGTTTTTCAAGAACTTCAGGACGACGAACAGTTCTTAAATATTCAAGACGTTCTTCTTTTTCTTTTTTTCCAGCTTCTGTAATATAAATTTCTGCCATAATAGCCTCCTAAAAAACAACATGCCTATTATTATATGCTTTTTCCGTTAAAAAATTCACAATTTTTTCAACAAATTTTCAAGCAAAATTGCATGCTTTTTTCAAACATACGAACATTATAAATATTTATTAAAATTTGTCAATCATTTAAAAAATATTTTTCAAAAGGTTGCACTTGCTCGCCATGTTTGCTAAA
>USJH01000097.1 GCA_900554955.1 uncultured Clostridia bacterium
AATTATATTTTTTTTTTTTTGCAAGTGAATATAATATTTCCGGGGTGACAAATACAATATTAAAGTTTTTGTTTTTCAATAGTGTTGTATTTATATTTTTGTCATATGCTGAGCATAAAATTGAAACTTCTTCAATTCCGTTTTTCATTAAAAAATCCGAATTTGAAATTATATAAAATACATCTTCTTCAGTTGCTTGATTTTTTGAAAATTTATTAAGCACTGCGATCTGATTTTTTAAAATGAAAAATTGATTTTTATATGTGATATCTTGATTTTTAAATATTTTTTTTATGACTAAATTTTGTTTAATTTTTGATTGAGATTTTAAAAAATATGTTAACGTTTCAATTTGTTTTTGTTCTTGTTTTTTGAGCCCTAGTTTTGCGTATTTTCTGTTTTGAATTTTGTGCACAGCAATAATAAAAAGACACATGATCAGAATTGAAATGATAAGACATGTTATTTTTGTTTTAATATATTTTTTAGCTGTTAAATATGAAAGAAAAAACACAAGAATTCCAACTGCAACATTATCTAAAAATTTGGCAAATTTGCTTCGTTCCATGAATAGAGTTTTGACAATATTATTTTATAATATACTTTCTTAAACAGTTGCCACTTTTGTTTTTAACGGGTATAATAAAAGTAGGAGAATTTTATGAACATTTCTGAAATATTAGAACAAAAACAAAATGGTCTTTCACTTTCTAAAGAAGAAATAAGCTTCATTATTTTGTCATATTATCAAGGCAAATTGAATGAAGCGAAAATGCTTGATTTTCTTCGTTTGATTGATGAAAATAATTTCTCTTATGAGGAAACATTTTTTCTTGCAGATGCTTTAGCAAAAACTGGAAGAAAATTAGACATTAAAAAAGATGTTGGTTTTGTTATTGACAAGCATAGTGCTGGTGAATTTTCAGATGCAAGCACTTTAATTTTTATGTCTGTTTTTGCTTCGCTTGGTGTCAAAAATGTTAAATCACTTTCAGGCGTATATGGATCTTTCAATAATTCTCTTGATAGACTTCGTTTATTTGATGGCTTTGATGCTCGAATTTCAAGAGATAGGCTTGTTCAAATTATAAATAAAACTAATGCCGGAGTAATTGAAGAAGATGACTTTGCTTTGGTTGATAAAAAATTATATATACTTGCAAAGAAATTTAATATAAATTCAATTCCATTTACAGCTGCTTCAATTCTTGCAAAGAAAATTGCAACTGGGGCAAGCGCTCTTGTGTTTGATGTTAAAACAGGTGAAGGGGCAATGTTTCAGTCAGAAATATATGCAGAAACACTTGCTAAATATCTTGTTGAAAGTGCTAAGCTTGCTGGCTTTTTAGTTTCAAGTGTGATAAGCAATCTTGACCAACCGCTTGGATCATCTGTTGGACTCAGGGTTGAAGTTGAAGAAGCTTTGTCAGTAATTCGTTGTGAAAAATCACTTTATGCATCTAAGCTTCTTGACGTTTCAAAGGAGCTTGTCATAAATGCATTGATCTTGTCTGACCCAACAATTTTAAGACCAGATGCAGCAAGGTTGTTTGATGATGCGATCAACAGTGGAACTGCTCTCAATAAATTTAGAGAGATTATCTCTGAATATGGTGGTGAATTTGTTGATTTTAAACACACACCTGAAAAACTGCTTGATGGAATTCATGTTTCATATTTGTCTGCAAACAAATCGGGCTATGTTAATGATATTGTAATTTCAAGGGTTTTTAATGCCTATATGAATCTTGCATTCAGAAATGGAAAACTGAAAGATGAAAATGCTGGAATTGTTCTTATGGTTGGAGAAGGAGACAAGATTTCTGAAGGTGATAAAATTGCAAGAATATTTTATCATATTGAGAGAGCGTTACGATGCTTAAAAAAGCATTCAGAATTTCACAATCAAAACCTCAACAACGAAAAATTTTATATAAAGTAATAATTTAAAAAAACGCAAAATTAGCAATATTTTATTGAAATATTGCATTAAAAACACCATTTAGGAGTATTTATGCTTTTTAAGAGAAGAGAAAAATATGTTGAAACAAATCAACCATTAAATCTGCACGATGCTGTTGAGTTTACACTTCTTGATCCAAGAGCAATTGATCAAGACATTAAAACTCTTGTGAACATTGCGATTAAGAATTCATATTATGCCGTTTGTGTAAACCCAACAAATGTGTTTGTTGCAAAAGATATTATTTCAAAAAGTTCTAAACCGGAAATTAAAATTGTTTCAGTTGTTGGTTTTCCACTTGGTGCAAATAAAATTGCAACAAAGGTTGAAGAAGCACGAAGTGCAATTTCAGATGGTGCTGATGAACTTGACGTTGTAATCAACATTTCAAAAGCTAAAGAAGGCGACTATTCTTATATTAAAGATGAGCTAAGTCGTATTGTAAGAATTTCAAAAGGTAGAATTATTAAGGCAGTGATTGAGACGTGCTATCTTTCACGTGATGAAATTAAAAATGTATGCAAGGCATGTGTAAAAGCAAAAATTGATTATGTGATGACTTCGACAGGCTATGGCTCAGGAGGGGCAAATGTTGAAGATGTTTCATATCTTCATGAACTATTAGAAGGAAAGTGTGCAATTAAGGCCAGTGGTGCAATTAAGTCTCCAGTTCAAGCTGAAGAACTTATTCGTGCTGGTGCAAACAGAATTGGCACAAGCAGGGTGATATGATGAAATATATTTCAAAAAACATTCAAGATACAAACAAAATTGCAAGTGAATTTGTTAAAACAATATCAAAAGGTGATATTGTGCTTTTGATTGGTGATCTTGGAGCTGGAAAAACAGCTTTCGTTAAAGGAATTGTTAAGGCTCTTGGTGGCGATGATGAACAAGTAACAAGCCCAACATTTACCATTGTGAATGAATATGATCTTGATAAATTTCCAATCTATCATTTTGATCTTTACAGACTTAATGATCCAAATGAGCTTTACAATATTGGATTTGAAGAATATTTTTATGGTGGCGGAGTTTGCTTTGTTGAATGGCCTGAACGTGCGTCTGAGTTTTTTGATAAAAATGCTAAAGTTGTTCAAATAAATAAACTTGGCGACAACGTAAGAGAAATTATTTTTTAGGAGTTAAAATGAAAACATTAGTTTTAGATGCATCATATCAACAAAAAGTTGCTTTGCTTGAAAATGGACAAATTATTAAAATGATTGAAAGTGAAAGTGTAAAGGCTGACCGCTTTATGGAACTTATTGACACACTTTTAAAAGATTGTTGTTGTGATATCGATTCGATTGATGAAATTTGTGTAAATATTGGGCCTGGAAGTTTCACTGGGATTCGTGTTGCCGTTTCAATTGCAAAAGGACTTGGAATCACAAAAAACATTAAATTTAAAACCTTCAATTCTTTTGACTATTTTAAAAACGGATTGAATGTTGTTCTTGTTGGTTTTTCTGATTTTGTATATTTAAAAACATCAAATGGTAAAATGGATTGTGTGAATGTTAATGACCTTAGCTCAAATCAATCATATGTTGTTTCAGATTCAGCACTTGCTGAAAAAATGAAACAAATTGGGCTTTTAACAACACTTGAACCAATGCTTGCCTATAATGAAATTGATGCTATTGTTAACGGGAAAAATGTAACAATTTCAGAAATAAGACCATTATATTTGCGTAAATCCCAAGCGGAAATCCAACGTGAAAACAAACTTTCTGGGGGAAGATAATGGAATTTTCAATTGCTGACATTTCTGATAAAAATCAGCTTGATATACTTCAAATTTCTTGCCTTGAAAAATTGGAACATCAGGATTTTTATTATATTTTAAAAAATAATAATTATATTGTTGTT
>USJH01000098.1 GCA_900554955.1 uncultured Clostridia bacterium
TCGCTTATCTTTATTTGATAATATGAAAGGCTTGGTGGTGGCTTAATTGTTCCAGAGTCATTTCCAGAAGCTAAAGCTTGTTTTGTAACATCAAAATATTCTCCGTTTATATAACGAACACGAACCTTAGCATAAACAATATTAATATTTTCACAAAATACAAGTTGTGAACCACTTACTCTCTGCTCACCATCTTTCAAATCGCCACTTCCACAAACATATCTTGAACTTTCAAAATTTGGTCTTGTTGAAAGAACAATTTGCATGTCAGAGATATAGTTTCCATGAACTTCAATTCCAACCAAGAAATTCACAATTGCCTTTTCGTCATCAGTATCGGTTGTTTTGCAAGTAACTGTAATAAACTCAATTGTAGTGTCAACATTTTGTTTTGCTTTAATGACAAGTTTAGAATTTGAGGCATCAATGCTGATTGATTCAAAAACATCTTTGTCATAGTCATCAAGAACAGAAAATGTGTCATTATTTACAGGGCTATTTGCATCAATTGATGAAGCAGTAAAACCAAAAACATATTCTTTGTTGTCTGCATAAATCTCAACAACTGGATATGATGGATGTTCATTACCTGGATCTGGCTTTTTGTCTGGAATATCAAAATTAATTGGATAGTTCTCTTTAACCGTCAAAACGAAACTATCGTTGACACTTGCATTGTCTGGTGCAACTGCTGAAATTGTAACCTTTCCAACCTTATAATATGAAACAACATAGTGGTCACCACTCACAGACACTTTCGCAACAGAGTTGTCCGAACTTGAAACAACAAAAGCCGTCATCGCCGAGGCTGAAACTTTCAAACCAAAATCAAATTTATTATCTTCTTCAGCGGTCAAGAAAACTTCTTTCTCAAAAATTTCAGAATTTGTGCCATATTCAACCAAACGAAGGTCATAAACTGTTGTTGTTGAAACTTTTGAAAGCATAGTAAAAGCCACAAGTCCACCGACTGCGACAATTAACACAACAACAATAGCAATAATTGCTTTTTTAAGTTTCCCGCTCATTTCTTCCCTTCTAGTATGGTTTTTTTATATTTTTACTATTCTATTTTATTTCATCTCCCAAACAATGTCAAATTAAAATAAACTGTTTTTAATTTAATGTGAACATTTTCATAAATATTATTAAAAACAGACATTTACCATTTCTCACAAAATCAACATTGTTTTTCCTATTCACCCACAAAAAATAGGCATAAAAAAAGCGGAGAAATCTCCGCTTTTAAAATTTAAACCTAAGCTTCAAGTGCTTCAAATCTAGCTTTTGTCATGTCTTCTGGGTTCTTAACATATGAAGGAACACCCATATTGTGATTATAGCTCATTCCATAAGCATAAACAATGTTGTTTCCGATTTCATTTGTCAAAACTTCAAGACCCATTGTGCTGAGAGTTTTGAAAGCTCCGCTGCTTTCATAGCCATATGAGAAAGTTGTTTTGTCTGCTTTTACAAAATAGTTCTCAATTTGGCAAGTTGTAAGGTCAAGTGTGTCAGCAACATCAATATTAGAGTTAATGTTTCCAACAACAGCACCAAGAGCTCTTACTCTGTAACCTTGTGATCCCATTGCTTTTTCAGCTTTGAAATCTACAATGATGCTATAGTTAATTTTATTGTTGTTAAATTTAACATTTGAAGTATCAACCAATGTAAATGCATCAACTTCATCGTTTCCACGTTTTTGAATTGAACCAACAAGTCCACCAGCAAGGAATACTTTTCCATAAGGAACAGATTCTTCACCACTCTTGAATGCAGCAGTTTGATATGCATCGTTAACATAAACATTTGCAATTACTTCGCAGTTGTTGATTGCAACATTGTTGTCTTGAATTCTTGCAACAACACCACCAAAATAGTTAGCACCACGAGCAAACTTTTTATCTACATCTTGGTTGACATTGATTGTAACTTTAACACCATCAATTGTTGTGTTTTCAAATGCATTTGCAACAGCACCAGCAATCATATAGGTTGTAGAGAAGTTTCTATATTCTGTTCCATTTCTATAATAGTTGCATGATGTATATTTTGCATTAACTTCACAATTGCTGATTTGTGCACCATATGCATTATGTGCAATTCCAGCAAAACTAAGAGTTTCTTTACCAACAAGTTCGAAAACAAGATTTGAAACTACTGGGCGAGCAGTTGATTCTGCACTTCCGATATATCCAAAGCCAGCACCAAATGTGTTGTCATAAACAACTTTAAGGTTTGCACCATTATCAATAACGTTTCCTTTTCCAACAAGTGTTGCAACAACTTTAACAGTTTTTGCTTCGTTGCCTTGAACACTTCCGAAAAATTTATATGCAAATGCACTTGCAGCATATGCAGCAATAGTTGTATCTACAGTTTCACCAACAAATTCATCAGAGAATGAAATTTTAACATTTTCACCAACATTCATTGCAAAACCTGAAGCCATAAATCCAGTCATGCTTCCTTTAACAGAGCAATCTTTAATGTTTAAAACAACATCTGATGTTGTACTTTTTGCATTACCAACCAAACCAGCAACTTGTCCACCGATCATTGTAATGTCAAGTCCTTCAACTTTAACATTTTCAATTTCAGCAGCATATGCTTGTCTGTTTAATGTGCAAGCATCAAGTGCAACAGTATCAATATATCCAGCCGCACCAGCAATTAAAGTTGCATATGGAACATCAACAATATTTTTGAAAGGAGTTGGGTCGATTGCTTTTAATGATTTTACAGTTGAGTTTTTAAGAGCCGTGTTAACCATTCTTCCAGCAAGTCCACCAATTATTGAAACATTGTTATAAACTGTATTAACAGACATTTCAACTTCACAATTTTCAATCACATTTTTCTTTGCAAGATATTCTTCAGCAAAAGAATCTTTATAAGCAAATGTTGAAGCATCACCAACGATACCACCAACATAAGAGCCTTTAACTGTTTCAATTTCTGAAAGGTTGTGAATAACATTTTCAGTGAAATCAAGTTTTACTTTTGAGTTTGAAATTTGTGTAAGTTGCATGCTTCCGATAATTCCACCAACACCATTAGCATCGCCAGTTGCAGTGCATGAAAATGCTTTAATTTTAGAATTTGCAGAAACATTTTCAACTTTAAGTCTTTGAGCTGATCCAACAACAGTACCGATTGAAAGTTCAACAAATTTATTAAATTCAGAATCTTCACCTTGAGTTTTTGTAAGTTCTTCATAAACTTCAGCTGAAACTGAAATTTCCGCACCAGTAAATGATACATTTTTAATTTCAGAATTGTTCTGAATTCTTCCAAAGAATCCAAGGTCTAAATATGCAACTTTTTCTGTTCCATAAACAGCAATTGCGAGATAGTCTTTATAGTTTTCTGATGTAACTTTAATTGACATGTTTTTTACAGCATGGTTGTTACCTTCAAAAACCATTTGAGAAACAGCATTGCCACGAGCTCCAAGCGGTTTCCAATCTTCGCCAGTAAGGTCAATATCTGAAACAAGTGAAACATATTTAAGGCTAACTTTGTTTTCACCAGTTGTGTTAACAATGCCTGCAAATTCTTTCAAATGTGCTTTTGTTGCAATGATATATGGTTCTTCTGCACTGAGACCTTCAGCATTGTGATGATAAACAGAAATGTTATAAGTTGTTTTATAACCATCTTTTCTGTTAACAACAGCAGTTACAGTGCCATTAACATCTTTAGCAACATATATATTTTCTTCCGCATTAAATTCAAGTGGATTTTCTTGATTTTCACCAAGAGTAAAAGTCAAATCTTTATTTTCAGTGTATCCCTTCAATTCTTCAACAGTTTCCCCTGAA
>USJH01000099.1 GCA_900554955.1 uncultured Clostridia bacterium
GCAAGTTCACGAATTTTTGGAGCAATTCCACAAGTTGAAAGAGAGATGTTTCTTGGACTGATATTGATTGATGATTTATAAGAAATAAGCTCAATAAAGCGAACAACATTGTCAAAATTGTCAAGTGGTTCACCGCTGCCCATTAAAACAATGTTTGTGATTTTTCGGTCTTCTTTAAGCCCGCCGCCAAGATAACGATTAACGGCAAGAACTTCACCAACCATTTCGCCAGCTTCAAGATTTCTTACTCTGCCATCAATTCCAGACGCACAAAAACTGCACCCCATTCTGCAACCAACCTGGGTCGAAATGCAAATTGTGTTGCCATATTTATAGCTCATTAAAACACCTTCAACAATGTTGTTGTCTTGAAGTTTGAAAAGAAATTTGATTGTTCCGTCTTTGCTTTTAAACTCTTTATAAATTTCAACAGGTGTTGATGTGAATTCTTGTTTAAGTTCTTCACGAAGCTCTTTTGGAAGATTTGTCATGTCGTCAATTGGTGTATAGTTGCAAGCAAACTGATAAATTTGCTCGGCACGAAAACGTTTAACGTTTCGTTTGTCCATTTCTACTTTGAGTTCGTCAAGTGTATATTCTTGTAAGATTTTCATTTTTTTATCCTTTAAATTTCTGGAAATAATACTGGTTCAAATTTCATTCCGATTGCAAACTTTCTTCCACCGAAAAGTTGTTTTGCGGGGAGAACTTTTCCGCCAGCAAACTGTGCTTCAACAATTTCAAGAACACCGGTTCCGCACTGAACAAAAACCCCACGTTTTGCACTGCTTGGTTCAATGATTTCGCCAACTTCTTTTCCGCTGTCTGGAAGGTCATATGCAATTCGTGCACGATAGATTTTTACAAGATCTTTGCCAAGACGTGTTGTTGCAATTGGATCTGGGTTTGCACCAAGAATAAGACATTTAACTTGTTTTGCAGATTTATTGAAATTGATATAGCAATCTTCTTTATTGATTTTGGTTGTTTTGCAGGTTGAGTTTCGCCACATTCAATGTCGTCAAGAGTTGAAAGCAAAAGTTCTGCACCAAGGTGTGAAAGCCTTTCAGAAAGTTCTCCGGCGGTTTCTTCTTCTCCGATTTTTGTTGTTGCACGGCTTAAAATGTCGCCAGTGTCAAGACCAGCTTCGGTTTGCATGATTGTAATTCCGGTTTCGCTTTCACCCTTAATGATGCATGTTTGAATTGGAGAAGCCCCTCGATATTTTGGAAGAAGTGATGCGTGAACATTGATAATTCCATATTTAGGAATGTCGATAATTGCTTGGCTTAAAATTTGCCCATATGCACAGGTTATCATGATGTCTGGCTTAAGATTTCTAAGGTCTTCAAGTCCGTCACGTGAAATTTTTTCATAAGTTAAAACTTTCAAACCCTTTGAAAGTGCAAATTCTTTAATTGCAGATTGTTTTAAATGGTTTCCCCTTCCAGATGGTTTGTCACACTGGGTTACAACGGCAACAACTTCATGCTTTGGTGACTCGATAAGTTTTTCGAGACTTGCAATTCCAAATTCTGGGGTTGATAAAAATATAATTCGCATGCTATTCTCCTATTTTTTAGATTTTTTCTCTTTTGCTTTAAGTCGTGCATATTGCTCGTAACTATCGCAAAGATTTGTTGCTTTGTCGATAAATAAAATTCCGTCAAGGTGGTCAAACTCGTGGCAAAAAGCTTTTGCAGAAAAACCGCAAAGGGTTTTCTGCACTGCATTTCCGTTTTCGTCTTGATATGAAACTTCAACTTTGTCTGGACGTTCAACGTCTCCCCATTTGCCAGGGATAGATAAACAACCTTCTTGAGTGATTTTGTTTCTTCCGCTTTGACTTAAAATTTCAGGATTAACAACTTTCAAGGTTTCATTTCCGTCATAGATGATGAACATTCTTTTCAAAATTCCAACTTGAACCGCTGAAAGTCCTGCACCTTCTTCTTTTTCCAAAGTTTCTTCCATGTCAACAAAAAGGTCTTTAACATTTTTGTCAAACACCAAAACAGGTTTAGATTTTTTTCTTAAAACTGGGTCGCCTTCAAGCAATATTTTTCGTCTTGCCATAATATCTCCTAGCTGAGCACTTCAGGGTTGATTTCCACAAAAATGCTTACATTTTTATTTTTGTTTTCACTTGTTTCGTGATAGATTTCATGAATAATTTGGTCGGCACTGTCATTTCTAAGTCGCATTAAAATTTGATAGCGAAACTTATTTTCAATTCGACCTACAGGGGCTTTCATAACTCCAAGATAGATAAAACTTTTCGGATTTGCATCTTTAAGTTCTTTAACCATATCATAATACTCTTTTGTGACCGATTTTACAAGGTTCTCATCTAAACTTGTAAACAAAAGTCGAACAATTTTTGCAAAAGGTGGATATGAAGCAACTTCACGAAGGTTGATTTCTTTTCTGTAAAAGCCGGTATAGTCATAGATTGAAGCTAAACGATAGATATAGTGTCTTGGAGCATAGGTTTGAAGGATAATTTCACCTTGTTTGTCTGCTCTTCCTGCCCTTCCCGCAACTTGAGTTATAAGGTTGAAAGTTTTTTCAGTTGCTTTATATGATGATTGATGAAGGCTTACATCGGCATCGATAATTCCGACAAGTGTAACACTTGGAAAGTCGTGACCTTTTGCAATCATTTGAGTTCCAACCAAAATTTGTGCCTTTTTCTCTCGAAAATCTGAAAGAATTTTTGCATGCGAACCTTTTGTTTTTGTTGTGTCGTTATCCATTCTTAAAATGTTGACATTTGGAAAAAGATTATGAAGTTCGCTTACAACCTTTTCAGTTCCAATTGCACCTTGTTTAATGTCGGTTCCGCCACATTCTGGGCACTTGGTGAACACTTTATATCGCTTGTCACAATAATGACATTTAAGGGCATTATCATGTTTGTGATAAACAAGAGAAACATCGCAATCATTACACTTTGCAACCCAGCCACAATTTCTGCACATAAGGAAACTTGCAAATCCACGTCGGTTGATAAAGAGCATTGCTTGGTTTCCTTCGTCGATTGTCTTTTTTAAAGACTCTTGAAGTTTTCGTGAAAAGATGTCAGGGTTTCCTTCTCTCACTTCTCTTGTCATGTCTACAATTGTGATTGGTGGAAGTGGTTTCTTGTTGATTCTCTCTTTCATTTCGATAAGTTCAAATTTTCCAGTCATTGCACTGTGATAGCTTTCAATATCAGGTGTTGCACTTCCAAGAACAATTGGACAAGAGCAAAATTCACTGCGTTTAATTGCAACTTCAAGAGTGTTATATCGTGGGTTGCTGTCACTAACATATGAGCTGTCATGTTCTTCATCAATAATGATAATTCCAATGTTTGAAAGTGGTGCAAAAATTGCTGATCTTGCACCAATAACAATTTTTGCTTCTCCAAACAAAATTCTTTTCCACTCGTCAAAACGCTCACCTGCTGAAAGCCCACTATGAAGAAGAGCAACTTCTTCTCCGAAACGGTTTCTGAAAGATGAAAGAACTTGCGGTGTAAGTGAAATTTCTGGAACAAGCATGTTTGCTGTTTTGCCATTTTTTAACACTTCATCAATGCAAGACATATAAACTTCGGTTTTTCCGCTGCCTGTGACACCATGAAGTAAAACCGGCTTTTTTGATGCAAGAATTTTTTCAAGTGCATTTTGTTGAGCTGGAGTAAGGGTTACTTTTTCTTG
>USJH01000100.1 GCA_900554955.1 uncultured Clostridia bacterium
AAGGCAAATGGTTCTCTTGTAAAACTTAAAGCGTCTGCACCAAGTCTTCATATTATGCGTGTTGATGTTGAAACTGAAGTTTGTCCAGCTGTTGGAAGTCCAGAACAAAGTGAAAATTTGGTTAAATATTTAACAGATGGTTTTGAAAATAATCCACAAGCAATTTGGGACACAAACATGTTTGGAAAACCACTTTCATCGTTTGTTCAAGATGGCATTTGCTCAAAGCTTGCAAATGTTCCTGAAGAAGCAGAAGTTAAAATGAGAAAAACAATGACAAAGATTGTGAATGAGAATAAGGGCGGCATAATCTGTATCCTTCTTTAATTTAACGGCAAACTTTAACGCACTAAGTGCAGATATTTCAAAAGCCCCAGACAGTCATTTATGTAAATAAACTCCTGCCTGGGGCTTTTTCATATCTTTCTTATTGCATCAAATTTTGCCGTTAAAGACGTTTTCAAACTCTCTTTTGTGTGAAAACAATAATAAAAGAAGAGCCAAATAAAAGGCTCTTTTTTTAGTTTACAGCTTACTTATAAAAATCGTTCATAACTTCGAGATAAGTAAACGTATCAGTGATGGCTTTGTTTGAAACCATTTTTGCATCTCGGTTTATGGACCAATATGAAAGCATTCCATAGCCATGTTCTTTTGCATGTGCAACAACTTTTTTTGCCATTTCAATGGTGAAAACAGGGTAGAGTGAACTTTCATAGCCAATGTCAATTGTTGCACCGGTTTTTGCATATGCTTGCTCGGTTGAAAGTGTTTTTCCATATTCGGCATATATCTTTTTCATTTGAGAAATACTGTTTTCAATTGCACGAATTGATGCATCGCCATAGTCTTCGTTTGAATATACACCAGTTCCGTAACACATTGTCATTGAATTTATAAGGGCAATTTCTACACCTTCATCAAGATATGCTTTGATAATTTTGATTTGTTTATCCTGCCAGCCGCTTGGCATTATAGGAATTGTAAGGACAATTTCAGTTCCGTTCTTGTCTTGAATTTTCTTGATTGCTTTTGCATTTGCCTTGTTTGCAGAGTCGTTTTGGTTGCTTTCTTCAATGTCAAGGTCTAAACGTTTTAAAGAATATGTGTCAATGATGTCTTGATAAAATGCTTCAAGTTTATCGATATTTTGTGTAACAATCCACGGTGCATCGCCAAGCTGTCCACCAATTGAAATTGTATAAATTCCGCCAAGGCTTTTAAGATTATTGATTGTTTGTTTTATTGATTTATATTGTGTGTCGTTTCCTTTTTCGCTGAGTTTATAATAGCCACCCCAACCATATCGAATGTTGCCTGCAGAATCAAGAGGTTTGTCGGTGTCAGGTTGAATGAAGCCGAGGTTATAATATGTTATGCCTGTGTCTTCCTCAACTTTTGCAACATTTGGAACACCATTAAGACTGTATCGATTTGTTGTTGCAACCCATGAAGAAAGGTCGATGAATGGGGCAACAATATTTGTTTTCCAACCACTTTTGAAAGTGTGTGGTTGGTTTTCATTTGGTTCTTGACTTACGTTTTTTGAAGGCAAAACACAAATCAGAATGATTGAAATAAGAAAAAGTGCACCAAGAGCACTGATAATTGGAATATAAACGGTTTTCCAACGTTTTGTGAAGATATATTTTGTTTTTTGTTTTTGATTGTTATTTTCCATATTTTTCCCGCTTTTTGTTAGTGTGAGAAAAGAATTTTAAAAATATTCGCAAGCACATAAAAACGTTTTGAAAGTGAAAATATATTTGATAAAATATAAGCAAAGGAAGGGAAGAAAATGGATAAAAAACATAAAATTGCATTTTGGGTTAATGCTGTATTTGCTTATTTGATTGTATTTTTCTCAATTTTATATTTAACAAGACACTTTTTTGAAGTTGACATTATGCAAAGCCCATATATTTTAAAAACAATTTCAAGTGTTTTGTTTGTGCTTTGTGGATTGTTTAATTTGATTTATTGCTTTAAAACTGGAATGGTTAAAAACAAAAAGTTCATAATTTTTATGTTTACTGGGCTTGTGTTTGCAATGCTTGGTGATGTTTTGCTTATTGACTTTTTCGTTATTGGTGCAGCACTTTTTGCAATTGGTCATATATTTTTCTTTATTGCATTTTGCACACTTTCAAAAATGCATTGGCTTGACTTTGTGATTGGTGGTGGAATTTTTGTTATAGCACTTTTAATCATTTTCCTTTATAAAGGGTTTGAATTTGGTTCGATGCTTGCCGTTGTAATTGCATATGCACTTATAATCTCATTAATGCTTGGAAAGGCTGGGGGAAACCTTCGTTTGAAAAATGATAAGCATTTAAACTTTATAATTTTCTTTGGCGCTTTAATGTTCTTTTTGTCAGACTTGATGCTTCTTTTCAATGTGTTTGCTTCTGCACCTTATATCTTTGATATTTTGTGTCTTGCTCTTTATTATCCAGCTGAATTTATTTTGGCATTCTCAATTTATTTTGCTGGTGCACACTCTGAAAAAGACAATTCGAAAGTTAAAGAAACAAAAATTGAAGAAATAGGAAGGGAATAAACAAATCGTTAATTTTGTTATGGTATTATATCAGACATAGCATGCTACGTTTCCCATTTTATCTAGAAAAATGCCCATCGACTTTAAAATCGGTGGGCTTTTATTTCGCTTATTTTTTATGCTTGTTGTAATGATATAATATTAATTGTTATATTTTATCCATGAACATCTTGATTGTTCGAATTGAAAAATCTTTAAGATCGTCAAGAGAAAATTCAATGCGGTTTTCAAAATAGTCGATATAGGTTCCTGCAATGCTGTTTGCAAGAAATTGGATTTTAAGAAGTTCTTCTTTTGTTGTGCATTTATGAATGGTTTTAAGTTCTTGAATTGCTTGTTCTTTCATGCCGTCATAAATTTGTTTTGGAACGATAGGGGCAAGCTTTTTATAAACACTTTCGTTTTCTTTTAAAAACCTTGTGATGCCTTCGAAAAGGTTTTCAACATTTCGTGTTGTTTTAAGCGACTCTTCCAAAGATTCATAAAGACGGGCAAGAAGCTCATCTTTAATTTCATTTGCAATGTCCATTATATTATTATAGTGATTATAGAAGGTTCCACGGTTAACATCGGCTTTATTAATGAGCATTGTAATTGTAATGTCTTCAAACCTAATTCCGGTTGAAAGTAAGTCGATAAGTGCATCTTTGAGCAATTTTCTTGAACGAAGTGCATTTTTATATTGTTTCATGTTTAATCTCCTTTGTTTTATTTTCTGGTGGGATTATATCAAACATTTTACAAAAAAGCAACATTTGTGCAAAAACAATCAAATGTTTATTCTTTGTATAACCACTTTTGATATATTATGAGTATAATGTGATAGAAATAGAATGAGTCTTGGTGTTAAAAGAAAACTTGCAATTTTGTTTGCTGTTGGATTTGCTTGTTATATTGTTGGTTCAATCTGTTTTGAAAAGAAAGATTTGCCACTTTAATGGTGAAAAGAAAGGCAACCAGATTATGGGTTGCTTTTTTATGAAATAAAGTGAGAGAGAATTGGTTTTTAAAAATGACAATTAAAAGAAATTAAGCAAAAAATGAAAAGAACTACGATATATTTTCAAAAACTCTTGCAGAAG
>USJH01000101.1 GCA_900554955.1 uncultured Clostridia bacterium
TTTCAAGACTTGAAAAGAAAATTCTTGAAAAACTTAAAACTGAAATGCGAAAGCTTGCATAGAATTTGTGTTAATATTGACTTTTTGAGTGCTGTTATGGTATAATTCTTGCAGTGGAGAACATTATGGAAAACGACGAGAAAGAAAAAAATCATATTGAATTTTTAAAAAGACATACTAAAACACTTTATATTGAAATGGTTCAAACTAGACTTCAATTTGAAGATATAAGAAGACAATTTTATAGAACTCTTATAAGTTATAACATTAAAGATGCTAAAAATGTTGTAGTTCCTGAAAATGAACTTGAAGAAGATGTTTCAAAAGCACAAAGACTTTTAAATCAAGCCGAAGAAAGAAAAGATGCTTTTGATAGAAAATATGATGAATATGTTTCATATGTGATTGACGAATTTGGTTTCAGCAAGAACGAGAGAAATCAAATCAGAGAAGATTATTCTTCAATGAAATCATATTTCAAAAAGTTTGTTAAACTTTCAAGAAAGTTTGAAAAAACAGAACCAGAAATGGGTGAGGAAGAATAAAATAAAAAAGGCGGTTTCCCGTCTTTTTTTTGTTTTGGTTTTAAATTTCTTTAAGAATTTTTATTGCATTTTTTTCAAGCCGTGACACTTGTGCTTGAGAAATTCCAATTTCATTTGAAATTTCCATTTGTGTTTTTCCAACAAAATATCTAAGATTGATAATTTCTTTTTCACGTTTACTTAAAGTGTTAAGTGCTTCTTTTAAAGCTGTTTGTTCGATCCATGTGTCTTCGTTTGTTGGGTCTTTAAGTTGGTCGATAACCGTAAAATTTCCGTCATCATCATTATAAATTGGGTCGTAAATAGAAATTGGGTCGCTTATGGCATCAAGTGCACAAGCAACTTCATATGTTGGAAGATCAAGTTTTTTTGCAATTTCATCAACACTTGGGTCAAGTGATGTTTCTTTCTGAATTTCTTCTCTTGCTGTTAATGCTTTATATGCGGTGTCTCGAATGCTTCTTGTAACTTTAAGAGCGCTATTATCTCTTAAAAACCTGCGGATTTCGCCGATAATCATTGGAACTGCATAGGTTGAGAAGCGAACATTAAAGTCTAGATTGAAGTTGTCAATTGCTTTTAAAAGACCAATTGTGCCAACCTGGAAAACATCGTCAACATTTGAAGATGTTGTTGCAAATCTGCCACAAATTGAAAGCACAAGTCGCATGTTGCATAAAATGAAATAGTCTTTTGCTTCGCTATCACCATTCTTTATCTTTTGCAAAAGTTCGGTCAACTCTTGATTTGTTGCTCGTGGAAGTTTTGATGTATCAATTCCACAAATAAGAACTTTGTTTGCCATTGCACCTCCTAAACACTTTATTTGTTGCACTAAACCTGTATTTTTATACTTTTTTCAAACTTTTTTTGTATATTTTGTCTAATGTGATGAACTAAATCATATAGTTTAACATGGAAATATCATTTTCACTTTTAAGAAGCAAAGAAATTGTGAACATTTTCGATGGCAAAAGACTTGGCAGGGCTGTTGATATTGTTTTCGAAAAAGAAACCGCAAAAATTATGGGGGTTGTTGTTCCTGCAGAGAAAAAACTGTTTCGAAAACAAGAAGACATTTTCATTCCAATTGAACTTATCAGAAAGATTGGGGAAGATGTAATTTTAGTTAAACTTTCACCAACAGATCCACCTGTTGAAACCATAAAACAAAACAAAGAAAGTGAAAAGATATATGCAAGATATAAAAGAGTTGTGCAAAAAGAATAAAAAAGTAAATATGACTTTCAAAAAGTTGTTTGTTCCCATATTTTGTGTTATACTTTAGTCATAAAACACAAGGTGGTGGGTTATGAAGTGCATTTATTGCGGAAATGAAGAAAGCAAAGTTATTGATTCTCGCTCGGCAGATGAAACAAATTCTATAAGAAGAAGACGTGAGTGCCTTGGTTGTGGCAAACGTTTCACAACCTATGAAACTGTTGAAACAACTCCAATTTTGGTTGTTAAAAGCAATGGTGACAGAGAGGCTTTTAACCCTTCAAAAATTAAAAGTGGAATTATCAAATCTTGCGAAAAAAGACCGGTTTCAATGCATGACATTGACAATTTGGTGAGTGAGATTGAAAAGAAAGTTTATAACAGTCTTGATGAAGAAATTTCTTCAAAAAAGATTGGTGAATATGTGATGGAAGGGCTTCGTGAACTTGACGAAGTTGCATATGTTCGTTTTGCTTCGGTTTATAAAAAGTTTCAAGACATTTCAACATTTTTTGAATTTATCAATGATTATGAAGATTTTGTGATTCACAATAAAAAAGAAAAAAAATAAACAAAAAGAATCAAGCCATTATTGGTTTGGTTCTTTTTTTATGCGAAATTTAATATGATTTGATATGGAAATTATAAAATTATCAGAAGTAAGAAGCGGTGAAGAATACCTTATTCATAAGGTTGAGGTTGAAGACAATGCAAAACATAAAAGACTTTGCGAACTCGGTTTTTGTGCAGGCCTTAAAGTTTATGTTTTGAAAAAAACAAAAAATATGATGCTTGTTGGTGCTCTTGGTTGTTGTTTTTCAATTGATAAAACACTTGCAGGCAAGATTTTTGTTTATGGAGAAAAAGGCGAATGAAAGTTATTTTAGCAGGCAACCCAAACACTGGGAAAACCACTCTTTTCAACACTCTTACAAATTCATTTGAACATGCAAGCAATTGGCATGGAGTGACTGTTGACGTGAAGCAAAAACAATATGAATATGCGGGCAAAAAGTTTGAAGTTTGTGACCTTCCGGGGCTATATTCACTTGATGCATATTCAAAAGAAGAAAAGATTGCTTCAGACTTTATAAAACAAAATCCAGATGCGATTGTTGTTTGCATTCTTGATGCAAACAATTTAAAAAGAAACTTGTTCTTGGGTTTAGAGCTTAAAGAGAAAACTCCGAATCTTATTTTTGCTGTGAACATGGCAAATGAAGTGAAGAATTTCGATGCAAAAAAGCTTGAAAAAGAAATTGGGGTTAAAACCATTCCGATTGATGCAAGAAAAAAGAAATCTGCAAAAACATTGAAAGAAATAATTGCAGATTTTGCAATTGAACAAATTGTCCCAAAAGAAACTTTTGAAAAGTTTGAAATGAGTGAGTTTGAAAAGAAAAGCAAGCAAAAATTTCAAGAAATTGCAGATATTTTGAACAGAGTTGGTTATGACCGTAAAGGACTTTATGGAAGCAGCAAAGTTGACAAAATTGTTCTTTCAAAAGTGGGATCATTTTTAATTTTTCTTGGTGTGATGGCACTTGTTTTTTTTATCACTTTTGGAACAATTGGAAATATGTTTTCAGAAAAAGTGAACGATATTTTTGGGATTTTAAGCGATAAAATATATGACTTTTTGCAAAAGTATATTAAAAATGAAATGCTAATGCGATTTTTAAATGAAGGCGTGATTGCTGGAGCACTGTCGGTTACAAGTTTTTTGCCACAAATCATTTTGCTTTTTGCATGTTTGAATTTTCTTGAAGATTTTGGATATTTATCTCGTGTCGCCTTCATGTTTGACCCACAATTTAAGAAGATTGGCTAAACGGG
>USJH01000102.1 GCA_900554955.1 uncultured Clostridia bacterium
TTTGTTAACAATGCATTTTCTCTTTCAAAAAGCTCGGCAGTAAGTGGGATTTTCATTTCATCTGAAGGGGAAGAAGAGCTTGGAAAACCAACCGAAGAAACATTGAAAAATGCCAGTTCGAAAGAAGGGTCACAAACTGAAAATGGCGGATCGCAATCTGGAAGTCAAAGTGGAAGCGAGAGCGGTGGTGAAAATAGTGGCTCTGAGAAAAACGGTGGAAATCAAAGCACTGGATCGTCGCAAGATGGTCGAATTAAATATTATAATGATGTTTATTATTTCAAGGCGGGAAAGTGTGTTGGAAAATTTGAAAAAGAAGAAGAATTGCTTGGTTTTTTCTTGACTGACAATGTGACGAATAATGGGGAACTCACCGTTAAAAATGTTGATGGTGGAGTTCTAAAAGATGCAACTGTCGGGCTTCAATTCAGAGAAGAAAAAACCAAAAGAAAAGTGAAGTTTAAAGATGGAAAACCAATTTTTGAAATTCATATTAAAATTAGAGATGTGCAAATTGTTGAGTTGTTAAATGGTGGTGCACTTTCTGAAAAAGTATATCGCGATGTTGATGACAAAACGGTTGAAGCAATCAAAAAGGCAATTAGCAAAAAAGTTGAGAAAGATATTTTGCAAGCTTTTGAAAAAGCAAAATCCGACGATGTTGACATTCTAAAAATTGCAGATAGGTGCTATCAGTTTAAACCCGCAGAATGGAAGAAATTTTATGAAAAATATGGTGAGTCATATCTTGATCAAGTTGAAATTAAAGTTAAAACCACAATCAAAAATGTGAATTAGAAGTGTAAAAAATATTAAATAAAATAAACGTCAAATATGCTCTTGTCAATAATATTAATTGTGCAAATTTGCAAAATAAAAACTCCACAAAAGTGGAGTTTTTTGATTGCCTTATTATATAGCTTTATTAATTTTAAATCTAAATTTTAATTTTCTCGAACACTGCATAAATAAAGTTGATAAGTGTTGGAGAAATGATTGCCAAAATTGTAATGTAAAGCTTAGATGTAAGGTCGATTGGAATAAGATTAAAGAAGTTTGGCAAAAATGCAATTCCAAGAACGCAAAGTGTGAGCATTGTTCCAAACAAAAGACCGGTTAAAACTGTCCAAGGTTTGCAAAGTCTGATAAGAAGTCCGAGTCCTGTGAATGTAAGAGTGAGTGCACACATTGTTGAAATAAGTTCAAGTTGTGGGGCTGGCGAAATGTCGCCAGTTGTGAGATAGATAAACAAATAAATAGAGCTAACGTTTAAGATAAGGGTGATTGCACCAGGAAGTGCATTTCGGATAAGGTTATAAATAAACTTTCCGGAAATTCGCTTGTCATTTGGAAGGAAGGCAAGGAAGAACGATGGAATGCCGATAACGAATGTTTCCATCAAAAGCATTTGAACGGTTGAAAGAGGATAAGGAGTTCTCAAGATCAAGCAGATGATAGAGAAAACAATTGTAAAAATGGTCTTCATAAAGAAAAGCGAAGAAGATTTTTGAACGTTGTTGATAACTCTTCGTCCTTCAAGAACGGTTGCTGGCATGCTTCCGAAATCGCTGTTCAAAAGAACCATGTGCGAAACTGAACGAACAGCTTCTGAACCACTCGCCATCGCAATTGAGCAGTCGGCTTCTTTCAAGGCAAGAATATCGTTAACACCATCACCAGTCATTGCAACGGTGTTTCCATCTGCCTTGATAGCTTTAATCAAAATTGCTTTTTGTTCTGGAGTTACACGGCCAAAAACAGTATATTTGTTTGCGGCTGCGATAACTTGTTTTTCATTGAGTCCTTCAAGGTTAATGAATGATTCGGTGTTTTCAACACCAACACGTTTTGCGATTTCTGCAACGGTGAGTGGGTTGTCACCAGAAATGATTTTAACCTTAACATCGTTGTTTTTAAACCATGCAATGGTTGAAACCGCATCATCACGAATTCTATCTTCCAAAATAAGAAGTGCAACTGGTGTGCGATTTGAAGGTGGATTGTCTTTAATAATGTTAGATGAAGAATATGCAACAAGCAAAACTCTGTATCCATCTTTTGAATATTGCTCAACAAGGTTGTTGATTTTTTCATCTGGGTTGTTTGGAATTACAAATTCAGGGGCACCCATAATATAGGTTCCTGCATTTTCAAAAGAAACAGCAGAAAGCTTTCTTGTTGAAGAGAAAGGAAGCGTTACAACTGGTTTAAGCTCTTTATTATAGCCGAAATAGTTGATAAGTGCTTGGCTTGTTTGGTTGTTGTCGCCAAGAGCTGAGAGCATTGAGCCCATGATTCTTTTAAGAGTATAGTTTGTGTTTGAAAGTTGAATGCAGTTATAAACTTTCATTGTTCCATCGGTGATTGTTCCGGTTTTGTCAAGGCAAAGCACATTTACACGTGCAAGCATTTCAACACAATAAAGGTCTTGAACAAGTGCTTGACGGCGGGAAAGTTTGATAACAGAAACAGTAAGAGTAACCGAGCAGAGAAGGAACATTCCAGAAGGAATCATTCCAATGATTGAACCTGCTGTTTGAGTAACGGTTTTTGTAATGTTGTTTGTTGCACTATAGTTGTTGATGATCATTAAAATTGCAATTGGAATAATGATGATGCCAATAACTTTAATGATTCCTTTAAGAGAATTGAAAAGTTCGCTTTTTGGACGTCTATATTGTTTTGCTTTTGCAGAGAGTTGTTGAATATAGTTGTTTTCACCAACTTTTTCTACACGGCATTTGCAGTTTCCTGAAACAATGAACGAGCCGGCTAAAATTGTGTCGCCAACTTTCTTTTTGATTGGAAGGCTTTCACCGGTGAGCATGCTTTCATTAACTTCAACACTGCCTTCAACAATTGTTCCATCGGCAACAACTTGTTTCCCGTTTGAAAGAACAACAATATCGTCAATAACAACTTCATCAGTTGTGATGGTTTGCTCAACTCCCGAACGGATAACCTTTACTGCAGGAGCGGTGAGAAGCGAAAGTTTTTCGATTGTTTTTTTAGCACGAATTTCTTGAATGATTCCGATTGCAGTGTTAATGATGATAATCGCCATGAACAAGCAGTTTGACCAAGCACCAACACAAATAAGGGAAATTGCAACAGCTAAACACAAAAGGTTAAAAAATGTAAAGGTGTTTTCGAAGAAGATTCGTTTATATGTTTTAACGTTTCGGTTTGGTGTGAGGTTTGTTTGACCCTTATTGATTCTTTCATGAACTTGGTCATCAGTAAGCCCAAGAGAGGCATCGGTTCGAACTCTTTTAACACGTGTTGGCTTTACAGGCTCTTGTTCTTTTTTCTTTTTAAACACACCTTTTTTGTCAGCTTTTTGTGGCTCTTTTTTAGAATTATTTGCAGTTTTAGGAGTGCTTTTTTGTTTTTTCGAAATGTTTTTCGATTTGTTTTCAAGTGAAACGTCTGGTAATTTTTCTTCAAGTGCTTTTTCTTCTGTTTTTGTTTGTTTTGTTTCTTTTGTGTCAACTTTTAAAGCTGAAGCATCATTTGCTTTTTCTGCTTTTTCTTTTTTTGTTGTTTTTTCAGAAACAGAAGAAACAGCCG
>USJH01000103.1 GCA_900554955.1 uncultured Clostridia bacterium
ATAACATTATTCTATTCCTTAATTAAATGTTAATGAAATTTCAATTTTAACACCTTGGTCTTCTGCTTCACCTATAATGTTATATTTCAAATATTTTGCAGTAATGGTAAGATCGTTGTTAAGATTGTCTAATCTTGTTTTATTTTTTTTAATTTCAACACTGTAAATTGGACATGTTTGATTGTTTGTAAAAACAAGAATTTTATCGCCGATAAATTCAAAATCAACACTGTTAAAATCAATCAAGTTTTCATATCCACTTTCAAACTCGGTTAAAACATCTTTTCTGTGGACGTTAAATATCTTATTGTTTCCATCTTTAATTTGAATTAAATAATCTCCATCATATGAAAGATAATATTTTCCATATAAATCAATGTCACTTGTAATGCTGTTATATGAATCGTTATAAAGAATTTTCGATTCATTTTCTTGCGCTTTACACGATAGAATAATTCTTCCGCCTGTCATGATTTTTTCGCTATTGTTTAAAAGTGTATATGCTTGTGCACTTGTTGATACAAAAGTGTTGCCAGAATCGTCAACTGCTTCCATTGAATATATTGACATGTTGTTATAGTTTGAAGATAGAAAAATCAATTTGTTTGTGGCAAATTTTGAGTTATATATTGCAAAAACCTTGTCTGCCTTATCGGTTCCGATTCTTACAAGTTCGTCAACATATACACCGCTTGTATTTTTTGTAAATTTTAACACAAATGGTGTTGATGTTGCATTGTTCTCTATAATGCCAACCATTATTGTTCCATTGTCGCTGATAACACTTTGAGCTGCTTTCCATGAATATGAAAAACTTGTTAAACTGAAGTTTCCAAGACTTACTTGTTTTTCTTGAAGTTCACCATTAGTGATCTCGTATATTTTGATATATGGATTCTCACTTAAAACACAAATTATTTTGTCATTTGCAATTGTCATGTTGATAAAACTTGATGGAAGTGTCCCATATATTTGTATAAATCTATTGTTTTTAATCTCATAAAGAAACGTTTGAGAATCTTTAACAAATGCAATTTTTTGCCCATCTAAAGAGAGAATTCTTGTGTTTTCGCTTGTGAATGTTTGGTTAAAGAGATTTGTGTCTTTATCAGTAATTTTTGTTCCATATTTTCTAATGTTAACATTGTTTGTATAATTTGAAAAGCCTCGAAGAATGGTTGTGATTGATTTTATATTTGTGTCAATTTCTGAAACATGGTCATCGTTTATTGGAATGATTTTTTCAAGATTTGAAGGTTCTAAAATCCCTGTTGTGTTTAATCTGAAAATAATTTGATTTGCATAAATTAAAATAAGCTCCTCGGTTGCTTTATGGTTTAATTTCCCAATAATTTTAATTGTAACAGTTCCGCTTTCATCTTCTGAAAAACTGGTTGAACATTTTGTTGCACTGTCAGTGATTTCTGGGGTTGGTCTATAAATAAGATTATTGTTTTCTGCCAAAAATTCTCCACGAACGGCATAAATGTTTTTATCTGTGATGCCAAGTTCTTCACCAAGAATTTGTTTTATAAATGTATTATCACCGGCATAAAATCCGACTGTTGATTGTGTTGTAAGCTCAAGATAAATTGTAACCCTGATTTGTAAAACATCGCCAGGATTTTTCGTTACTGTAACAACATTTCCTTCGTTGTCTTTAAGCAAAACATGGTTATATATGTCTGGGTTTTGAGCATCTGAAGTGCATAAACCAAGCTCACAAAAAGAGAAAGAAGATGTGTCATTTTCGTCAAAAGTTACAAGTTTTTTAACATATAATGTTTCTTTTGTTGGGTCCGAACAGATATCTTCAGTTGATGCTGGAAAACTATTTATATAATTTGATAATTTGCTTGCTGAATATCCAATTTCGTCACTTCCATTTCCAATTGCGATCCGAGTGTTATATGCTTCGAGATTTGCGATTTTTTCATATACTTTATGAAGCAACGTGTTATAAGCGGTGATTGTTTTGTTGTTAAGGGTGATTTCAAATTTGTTGTGTAGTTTAAATTTCATATGGTCTCCTTTTAGCTTTTTAATTTATTGTAAAAACATATTCTCGTGGATAGGTTTAGTTCTTCACTTTCCGAGACAGCTTCGCATGCAAACAGTCCGCCACCAACACCTTCTTCATTTCCAACAGCAATACAATGGCTTGGGACATATGCGCAAGATGTTTCACAAAAACCTTTTGTGCTGTCTGTGTTTGTTTCTGTGTTTACACCCATAAAGCCAAGTCTTGTGTCTCCATTTAAACCGATTGTATAATATTTTTGATCGGATTTTAAATGTGGCAAAACAATGTTGTCCCCTGTAATTTCAGAATATAATTTTCTTGCACTTGAAAGACCACTATAGCTGCCTGGTGTTGATGGGTCATGCCATTTCCATTTGTTATCACTTGTGATTTCAAATCCGCCAGTTGCTATTTTTGTAAGGCCATATAAATCTTCAATTCCGAAAACTTTAATTCTTCCAGATTCTTTTGAACAATAATACATGCCTTTTTGATCAAATTCGCCCGAATAATAATGTTCTTGCTTTTTTGTGACTCCTGGTCCAAGGCATGTTCTTATATCAGTGCTTTTAAACATGATAATAAATAAGCAACAAAGAAGTGTATAAACTTGAAAAGGAAGACCAAAAGCCGTGTTGCGTGTAAAATTTGTAATTCTTGCTGAAATATTGCTCCATTTAAGGTTTTCTTTCAATTTATATTCCATTCCACTATGACTGATATATTGTTGAATTGTGACTTTATCAAATGTTCCTAAATATGCGGAAACATAAATATAATCATGTTTAATTTCATTGCAATCAAAAGCATAAGCACTGAATCCTTCACGTTCTTTGTTTGAGATTTGAATATAGTTATAGTTATCATCGCTTGAAATTCTGTAATACATTCTTGGAATTTCAATACAAACATATTTGCTTGATGGTCTGTTAATGACGACAGAGTATCCTTTGGTATCTTTTGAATAGTCGTTTTTATTAAGATATTTTGAAACTTTTTTACCATACATTTCATATAAGCATGGTTTCAATCTTTTAAATGGCCATCTTGACTCCCAGCCGTTGTCAACAAAAACATTGTTTTTAAAGTCCATATAAGCTGGTTCAAAGCCAACGGCATCATCAGTATATGTTGCCCATGTTGCCGGGTCTGGATTGTTCTTGTCAAGTTTAACACCATAAAGAAATGGATCTTCATAAAAATATTCATCAGTGCTATAAGAATAGGAACATTTTAATGTAGAAATTGATTTTTTATTGATGTAACTATCAAATAAAACGTAAGGATTCGTTAAAAAGTTTGCAAGCAATGAAAGGTGCTCAACCGACTTTCTGTCACAAAGCTCCATGTCAACATATTTGCTTATTTTAATCATATATGATGCTGAAAGTGTTTCAGTAAATTTTCCTGAAGCAGTTTCAAGAAGTGATCGAAGAATATATGAAGAATTGTTTTCGTTTGTTACAATTAAATATACATATTCGCTGCCATTGTTCGTTGCAATATAAACTTCTTTATAATTTGATTCAGA
>USJH01000104.1 GCA_900554955.1 uncultured Clostridia bacterium
AATATAGCAATTCAATCTCATATTATTCTATCATTAACTATTTCACAATAATTCATAGTAATAAACAATTATCACCAAACAAAGTCACATTATCTAAAGTTAAAGAAGGTAAATTTAAAAATTCCACACAAAAAAAAGACGAGATGTCTCTCGCCCATTTTTTCTCATATTTACCATTGGAATCAAAATTAGAGTTTTTATTTAGAAAGATAAATTATTCTTCCACAATTTTCACACTCAATAAAGCCTTTGTCTTTAAGTGCAGACATCTTTCTTGCAGAAATTTCCATTCGGCAGCCACCACACTTGTTTCCATTAAGTGCATTTACAAAAACTGGGAAAACTTTCCCTTCAGACTTTGCAATATATTTTGCAAGAAGTTCCGGTTTAATTCTCTTTTTAACAACTTCTAGTTCAGCCTTGAGTTTGTTTATTTCTGGTTCTACTTTTTCTTTTTCTTTATTATAATTCATTTTATAAATCTCAAGATTGTGTTTTGCTTTTTTAGCATTATTCATCAAACTTTCAACTTCTTTATTGATAGAAACAATTTTATTCTGAAGTGCAGCAATGTGACTGTCAAGATTCTCAGCTGTTGAAGAAAGTTTTGATAAAGTTCCTGCAAATGCTTCCATTTGTGCACCATCAATCTTTTCTGCTTCTTTTGCAAGAGCTTCAAGTTTATTTACAAATTCATTGTAAAGTGATGTTGCTTGATTATATTGGTCACTTACTGTTTTTGCAAGGGCTTCAAGTTTAACAAGTTTTGCCTGTCCGTCTTTAAGATATTGTTGCATGTCACCTGCATTTTTTCTGTTCGAACTTGAACGAAGTTCGCTTTCCAATTTTCTAAGTTTCGCATCAATTTCTTGATATTCAATTATATCTTGCATTATGATTCTCCTTAATTTTTGTTTAATAATTCAAGAGCAATTTCAAGCTCTTTTTTAATTTTTTCGGTTTCAATTTTTTGACTTAGCAATTTTTGTCTTTTTGAAATATATTCTTTTAAATATTCAAAAAAATCAGGATTTTTAGTGTTTTGACATGAAATTCCAAACAAAATTTGACTTTTTTGCAGTTTTTTATTTGTGCCGTTTTTTATAGCCCTTATAGTGCTATAAAACTTTTTCTGGTCTTTCACAATTTCATCAAAGACAATTTCAAACCCATTTTGTGTTAAAAATTCTCTAAGGTTAGATGCATTTTGTGCTGGCTGGAAAACAAAAATTTTAATGTTTTTCAAATCTTGAGAAGATAGAATTTTAATAATCTCATATCCACCCATTCCTGCAATTACACAAACTTCAACTTTGTCTTCTTCAAAAATTGGATCGAGTCCGTCACCAACTCTTGTTTCAATTTTGTTTTCAAAACCAAAACGTTTTGCAAGCATTTCCGTCTTTTGCAAACTTGGTTTACTAATGTCTGTTGCTATAATATGTTTCGCACGGCCTTGTTCAATCAACATTTTTGTTAAATATCCATGGTCCGCACCAATATCTGCAACAACATTTACATTTTCAATTTGGTTTGCAATTTCTTGCAATCTTATCTTTGCTCGCATATTAGTCTGCAAGGAAATCCTTTAAACGTTTGCTTCTTGAAGGTTGACGAAGTTTCTTTAAAGCTTTTGCTTCAATCTGTCTGATTCTTTCACGAGTAACATTAAATTCTTTTCCAACTTCTTCAAGAGTTCTTGGGTGTCCATCATCAATTCCATAACGAAGCATGATAACTTTTTGTTCACGTGGAGTCAAAGAATTGAGAACATCAAGAAGTTGTTCTTTAAGCATAAGATTTGTTGCAGCTTCTGAAGGATTTGCCGCAGTTTCATCTTGAAGGAAAGTTCCAAGGTTGCTGTCTTCTTCTTCACCAACAGGTGTGTCAAGAGAAATTGTCTCTTGTGCAATTTTTTGAATTTCACGAACTTTATCTTCAGTGATTCCCATTTCTTTTGCAATTTCTTCTGTTGTTGGCTCTCTTCCAAGAGATTGAAGAAGTTGTCTTGAAACACGAATTTGTTTATTAATTGTTTCAACCATGTGAACAGGAATACGAATTGTTCTTGCTTGATCAGCAATTGCACGAGTGATTGATTGACGAATCCACCAAGTTGCATATGTTGAAAATCTGAATCCTTTTGTATGGTCAAATTTTTCAACAGCTTTCATAAGACCAAAGTTCCCTTCTTGAATCAAGTCAAGAAACAAAAGACCACGGCCAACATATTTTTTAGCAATTGCAACAACCAAACGAAGGTTTGCCTCACTCAGCAATCTTTTTGCTTCTTCGTCACCTTGCGCCATTCTTGTTGCAAGATCAATTTCTTCTTGTCCTGTTAAAAGAGGAACTTTTCCGATATCTTTAAGATACATTTTAACAGGGTCATCAATACTTGCCTTGTTGATAAGTTCTTCAATTTCGTCATCATTTTGAATGATTGTATTTTCAACAAGTTTAACTCCACTGTCTTTAATCATTTGGAGAATTTCATCAATCTCATCTGTTCCAAGTTTTGCAAATCTTTCTGAAACATCTTCGATGTTAATGCTTCCCGCTTTTTTACCAGTTTCAATAATTTTATTTACTTCTGATTCAACTTTTGGTTTAATTGCCATTATAATTCCACCTTTTTTGTTTTAATTTTTCCGAGTAGTTCATTAATCTGAACAAAAATTTGATTTCTTTTTTCACGGTCAATTTCATTTTCGAGTTGTCTGTTCAATTCTTCAATTTTATTTTCCGCATAATTTTTAAACATTAGATATATGCAATCTTTATAGAATGCAAGTTCATTTTCTTCATCGCCATTTTTCATTATATAGTTTATAATTTCAGAAGCTTCTTCTTGAAGTTTTTCATTTTCAGTCTCATTCAAGCCAGCATTGCAATATGCTTCATAAAATTTCTTTGGAAGATTTTTTTCTTCTTCAGTTTTTGAAAGCTCACAAATTTTCTTATAAAATTGTTTGCGATTTTCCGTAAAATATTTTTCAGCATCTTCTTTGAAAAATGCGAATGGTTTTTTATGTAGAAATGCAGAAAGCACGAACTTTTCAGCTTGAACAACATTTGTGTCGATTGCCTTCTTTTCTTTCAAATTTTGATTTTCACTTTCAACCGCAACCATCTTTGTTGCATTTGATGAGAGTTTCGAATTTTCTGTTAAATTTACACTTTTTGAAGATTCAAGCTGCCTTTTCAAAAAATCTTTCATGATTCCTGAAATTTCAGAAACTTTATCAATATAAACTTCTTGCTCAACATTGCTGAGTGTTCTTAAAATTTCAAGAGCTTCGTTGATATATTTTGTTTTGCCATCGTTTGTTGAAATGTCATAAAGTTTTTTCAAAAACTCAAGCTTAAAATCAATAAGCGGAAGTGCCCTGTCAAGAAGTTTCTGATAACCTTCCGCGCCAAATCGATTTATAACATCGTCAGGGTCAAGTCCTTCAGGCATACTCATAACAAAAACTTCAAGACCGTTACTTTTAAGAATGTCAAGCCCACAAAAAGTTGCTTTTTTTCAACAAGT
>USJH01000105.1 GCA_900554955.1 uncultured Clostridia bacterium
CGAAGAAAACAAAGTTTAGCACAAGATGGTGCAGACATTGACGTTAACATGACATTAACTTTTGTTGAAGCAGCTTTTGGTGTTAAAAAGAATATCAACCTTAACCGAAACGAAAAATGTGAAACATGCAACGGCACTGGTGCAAAACCAGGAACCAGTCCAACACCATGCTCAAAATGTGGTGGAACCGGAACAATTCAAGTTACACAAAACACTCCATTTGGAAGAATGATGACCCAAACAGTCTGTCCAGATTGTAAAGGAAAGGGAAGCATTATTAAAGATAAATGTTCTGCATGTTCAGGTGTTGGTGTTGTTCGCAAAAATCGAAACATTGAAATCAATATTCCGGGTGGAATTGATGACGGACAAGTTATAACTCTTCGTGGACAAGGTGAAGCCGGAATCAACGGCGGTGCAAACGGCGACATGCACATTATAATCAATGTTCTATCACACAAAACATTGAAACGTGACGGCTATAATGTTTATGCTGAAGTTCCAATTTCATTTACTGAAAGCATTCTCGGAACCGAAATAACTGTTGGCGGAATCAACGAAAACATTCAAGTTAAAGTTCCAGAATATACCCAGACTGGAACAAAACTCACAGTTAAAGGCAAAGGAACGAAAGTCCTTAATAAAAATCAATATGGCGATCTTATTGTAACAGTTGTTGTAGAGCTTCCAAAATCTCTTGACCGTGCACAAAAACTCCTTATTGAAAAACTTAACTCTGACATCTCTGCTTCTCAATATCCAAAAAAGAAACAATATAACGATAAAATTAAATAATATTTTTTGCCAAATAATAAAAAAAATAGATGCAAATTATTGTGTCTATTTTTTTTGTTTGCTATAATAGACACGGAGAAAAGAAATGAAACTTAAAAGATATTATACAAATTCAAATCTTGAAGAAAACCAAACAATCATTCTTGATGGTGAAGAATATCACCATCTTAAAAATGTAATGCGAACAAATGTTGGCGATCATGTTTTACTTTTCAATGGAACAAGCATAGAGGCAGAAGGAGAAGTTAAATCCCTTTCAAAGGCAAGTGGTGAAATTCTTGTTTTAAACACAAAAGAAAATCCAAGCGAGCCAAAAGTGAATGTTACTCTTTATCAAGCAGTTTGCAAGGGTGATAAACTTTCTTTAATCACACAAAAGATAACTGAAATTGGTGCAACAGCCATGACAGTTTTTTATAGCGACTATACAGACATTAAAGATAAGACAAGCAAACTTGACAAGCTTGAAAAAGTTTCAATCTCAGCCTGCAAACAATGTGGCAGAAGTTCAATCTTGAAAATTGAAGGTGTTTTAAGTTTCTCTCAAATTTTAGAAAAACTCTCTAAACATGAAAAGGTTTTTGTTGCCTATGAAAATGCAAACCAAGTTTCGCTTTTTGACAGCCTTAGCAAAAACAGAAATTATAAAGACATTGCAATAGTCATCGGTGCAGAAGGCGGATTTTCAGAAAAAGAAATCAACGCCCTTGAAAGCATTAATGCTGAAATTGTGACACTTGGAAAAAGAATTTTAAGAACCGAAACCGCATCAATTGTTTCAGTTGCAGAGATAATTTTCGCAACAGAAAAATAAAAAAATTAATATTCATTAAAAATAAAAACCGCAAAAACAATATAAATAACGTTAAATTTGCACCATTTATCGCGAATTATTACATTATTGTTGCAATTTTAAATATAAAGGATAAAAAATGAAAGTATCAATCATAACACTTGGCTGCAAGGTTAACCAATATGAAAGCGAGGCGATTGCAAGCGAACTTCAAAAAAATAATGTTGAAGTTTCGTTTGAAAATGAAAATGCCGATGCTTTCATCATTAACACTTGTGCCGTTACAAACGAAGCAGAAAGAAAAAGCAGACAAATCATTGCAAAAATAAGAAAAATCAATCAGACAGCACCAATCTATGTTTGTGGCTGTTCATCACAACATAACCCACAAAAATTTGCAGAACATGAAGGTGTTTTGGCAGTTTTTGGAACATCATCAAAAAGCGAACTTGTTTCAAGAATTTTGAAATATTTTAAGGACAAAAATCAAATCCAAGAAATCGACACAAACATTTCTTCATGCTATCAGGAAATGCCAGAAGCAAAAGGTGACAGAACAAGAACCGTTATCAAAATTCAAGATGGTTGCAACAATTTCTGTTCATATTGCCTTATTCCATATGTTCGTGGAAGAGAAAGAAGCAGAAGTTTTGAATCGGTTAAAAACGAAGTTGAAAAACAAGCAAAATATTCAAAAGAAATTACATTTACTGGTATAAATCTCTCAGCCTATGGAACAGATTTTGAGCCCAAAATGAGTTTGAAAGATGTTGCACTTTTAATGAAAAACTATCCATCAGTTCGCTTCAAATTTTCATCACTTGAACAAAACATAATTACAGAAGACTTCATTAAAACACTTTCATGCATCAAAAACTTCGCACCACATTTTCACCTTAGCCTTCAAAATGGTTGCAACAAAACATTAAAGGCAATGAACAGAAAATATACTGCTGAAGAATTCTATGATAAAATTCAAATTATAAGAAAATATTTTCCACTTGGTGCAATCACAACCGATATCATTGTTGGTTTTCCAACCGAAACCGAAGAAGATGCAAATGAGAACTATGCTTTTGCAGAGAAATGTCAGTTTGCAAAAATACACATTTTCCCATTTTCAAGCAGAAGTGGAACAGCTGCTTCACATATGAAAAATGTTGCAACAAACGTTAAAGAAAGAGTAGAAAAGTTGTCAAAATTAGATGCTAAAATGCACACTGAATATATTAAAAAGTGCAAAAATCACATTTTTGATATGATTATTGAGCAAAAAAAAGAGAGCAGCGAATATTATGAAGGCCATACAGAAAATTATATTAAATGCTATATAAAATCTGACAAAAATCTTGAGCCAAACACACTTTTAAGGGTTGAAATTTTAGAACCTTTCCAAGATGGAGCATTGGCAAAAATCGCAAGTTATTAACAAAAAATGTTGAAAAACCGCGATAAAATGTTAAAAACTACGCAAAAAAGGGGTAAAATATATGGATAATTGCATTTTTTGCAAAATAATTAAAGGTGAAATTCCAAGCTATAAAATTTATGAAGATGAAAAAGTTTATGCTTTTCTAGACATTTCAGATGACATGACAGGGCACACTCTTGTGATCCCTAAAAAACACTCAAGAAATATTTTTGACACAGATAAAGAATATCTTGAAGCAGTAATATGTGCGGTGCAAAAAATTGCAAAACACTATAAAGAACTTGGTTACGATGGTGTGAACATTTTGAATGCAAATGAGCCATGCGCTGAACAATCTGTTTTCCATTTGCATTTCCACATTCTGCCAAGAAAGAATAATGATGGCAAACATGTTTATCCAGTTTTGGAAAAGCAGAACAATAATCTTGAAGAAGTTGCAAAAGCCTTAAAACTTGACAAATAATAATATTTAAAAAATATAATCAAAATTTCAGAATACTTG
>USJH01000106.1 GCA_900554955.1 uncultured Clostridia bacterium
TATAAATCAATCTAAGGGGAAAAATTTTAATGTTCAACAAAAAAACCACCAGGAAAAACCTGATGGTTTATATTAAAAATCGTATTTATTATACAAGTTCAGCAATTGCAAGTTGTGCATTGTCTCCACGACGAAGAGATGTTTTGATAACTCTTGTATATCCACCTGCTGTTCCCTTTTCTTCTGCTCTTTGAGCATATTTTGGAGCAAGGTCTTCGAATAATTTTTCGATAAGTGGATCTTGAATGTCGCCTTTACGAGTTTTGAATGCAGCTTTCTTTTCGCCTTTAACTCTTTGTTCTTGTCTGTCTTCAAGCATTGCAAGGAGTTTTCTTCTTGCAGCAAGCTTTTGTGGACCATCTTTAGAAATTGTAACAGTTTTTTCTTTGCCTTTTTCGTCTTTAACAACTTTTTCTTCAGTTACAACGTCTTTATATGAACGAACAGCAAGAGTAATGCATTTTTCAGCATATTTTGAAGCAGCTTTAGCTCTGTCAAGAGTTGTTTCAATTCTGCCATGCCAAATTAAATCACTTGCAAGGTTGCTAACCATAGCCATTCTTTGATCGGTTGGTTTGCCTAATTTCTGTGTATTCATTATAGTTCTCCTTATTCTTCTTTGGTTTTAAGACTTAAACCAAGACTTTCAAGTTTATGAATAACCTCATCAAGTGACTTGCGACCAAGGTTCTTCACTTTGAGCATATCATCTTCAGTCTTATGGATAAGGTCTTCAACAGTGTTGATTCCTGCTCTCTTCAAGCAGTTATATGAACGAACTGAGAGATCCATATCTTCAATGCTCATGATCATAAGTTTGTGAACTTTATCTTCTTCACGACTTACAAGAATTGATGTGTTTGCCATTGACTCTACAAGTTCAACGAACAAGTTGATATGTTCGCCAAGAAGTTTTGCAGCAAGGCTTACAACTTCTTTTCCAGAAACTGTGCCATTTGTTGTAACTTCCAAAACAAGTTTGTCATAGTCTGTGCTTTGACCAACACGAGTGTCTTCAACTTCATAGCTTGCACGACGAACTGGAGTGAAAATGCTGTCGATAGCGATAAATCCAAGAGGAAGAGAAACATCTTTGTTTCCTTCAGCTGGAACATATCCTCTGCCACGTCCAACAAGGATTTCCATGTCCAAAACACCATCGGTTTCAAGTGTGCAAATATACATTGAAGGGTTCAAAACTTTAACTTCGTCATCTGCTTCAATGTCGGCAGCAGTTACAACTGCTGGACCTTTCTTTTTAAGATGTAAAACTTTCTTAAAGCCATTTTCATTGCTTGCAGTTTTAACAGCAAGACCTTTCATGTTCAAAACAATTTCAGTTACATCTTCTTTGCAACCTTTAAGAGTTGTGAATTCATGAGAAACGCCTTCAATTTTAATGTTGGTTACGGCTGCACCTGGAAGGTTTGAAAGAAGCACTCTTCTAAGAGCGTTTCCGATTGTAACACCAAAACCACGTTCAAGAGGTTCCAAAACGAACTTAGAAGTTGCGTTGTCCTCTTCTTCAATACATTCAATTCTAGGTCTTTCGATTTCTAACATATTTTAGCCTCCTATATGTTATTACTTAGAATAAAGTTCGACAATTAAGTGCTCTTCGATATTAAGATCAATATCATCTCTTGCAGGAAGTGCAAGAACTTTTCCTGAAAGTTTTTCAGTGTTGAATTCAAGCCATTTTGGCAATACAACTCTTGACTGTCTAACTTCAACAAATGGAGCTTTCTTAGTTTTGTTTTCTTTAACTGAAATTTCATCATTCACTTTAACTTGATATGATGGAATGTTAACTCTTTTTCCGTTAACACAAATGTGTCCGTGGTTAACAAGTTGTCTTGCAGCATGACGGCTTGAAGCAAGTCCCATTCTATAAACAACGTTGTCGAGTCTTCTTTCAAGTAATGAAAGCATGTTTTCACCGGTTTTACCTTTCATTCTTTCAGCTTCAACATAATAAGCACGGAATTGCTTTTCTGTTAAAGGACCATAAGCTCTTTTAACTTTTTGTTTTTCTCTGAGCTGTGTTTGATACTCAGAAGGTTTTCTTCTTGTGTTTGGATGTTGACCAGGAACACTTGGTCTTCTTTCCATTGCACATTTTTTAGAAAGGCATCTGTCACCTTTCAAAAATAATTTTGCGCCCTCTCTTCTGCAAAGACGGCAATCTGCATCAGTATATTTTGCCATTTCTCTACTCCTACATTCTTCTTTGTTTTGGTGGACGACAACCATTGTGAGGTATTGGTGATACATCACGAATAAGTGTTACTTCAAGATCAGCGGTTGCAAGAGAACGAATTGCAGCTTCTCTTCCGTTGCCAGGACCTTTAACATATACTTCAACTGATTTAAGTCCGAAATCTTTTGCTTTTTTAGCAGCTCTTTCTGCAGCTTGTCCTGCTGCGAATGGAGTGCTCTTACGGCTTCCCTTGTATCCAAGTTCACCAGCACTGCATGATGCAAGAGCATTTCCTTGTGTGTCTGTAATTGTTACGATTGTGTTGTTGAAAGAAGCTTGAATATGAACCATGCCCTTATCAACATTTGTGGTAATTTTACGTTTTTTAGTTGATTTTTTAGTTGCTTGTGCCATTTTTCATCTTCCTCCTTTATTTCTTCTTTGCTCCACCGTTTCTTGGACCTTTTCTTGTTCTTGCGTTTGAACGAGTTGATTGTCCTCTAACTGGGAGACCTTTTCTGTGTCTTACTCCACGGTAAGAACCAATTTCCATGAGTGCCTTAATGTCCATTGCAACTTCTCTTTTCTTGTCGCCTTCTACACTAAGATTTTTATCCATATATTCACGAATTTTACCAATGTCGTTTTCAGTCAAGTCTTTAACTCTTGTGTCAGGATTGATTTTTGTTGCTTCCAAAATTTTGTTAGCAGTTACTCTTCCAACACCATAGATATATGTAAGACCGATTTCAACTCTTTTCTCATTTGGTAAATCCACACCAGCAATACGTGCCATCTTTATCCTCCAAAGATAATTTGTAAATTTTGTTTTTTATTTTTTTTGTTTATTTTTTAAGATTTTTTGTTTGAATAAGTGATAAATTCAAACTTATAGATATATTATAACACACATAAGTAGGGTTTGTCACCCTATGCCGCCTTATTTGTGATTATTTTCAAAGTTAATTAGCCCTGAACTTGTTTGTGTTTAGGGTTTTTGCAGATAACTCTTACTTTGCCTTCACGCTTAATAACTTTGCAGTTTTCGCACATAGGCTTTACACTTGATCTAACCTTCATAATTTTTATCTCCTTAAAGTATGTTTTACTTATTTCTCCAAATAATTCTGCCTTTGCTCAAGTCATAAGGACTCATTTCAAGTTTTACAGTGTCACCTTCATAGATATGAATAAAGTTTTTCCAAAGTTTTCCTGAAAGATATGCTGTAACAATATGACCACCAGCAATTTGAACCTTGAAAGTTGCACCAGGCATTGCCTCAACAACTGTTCCTT
>USJH01000107.1 GCA_900554955.1 uncultured Clostridia bacterium
TTCTTGTGTTACTGGATTCATTGTTGCAAGAATTTCAGCATCATTTTCAAAAAGGCTCAGAAACGACATTTTTAACAAAATTGAAAGTTTCTCTCTTGAGGAAATAAAACACTTTTCAACTGCGAGCCTTATCACCCGAACGACAAACGATGTTCAACAAGTTCAAATGCTTCTTACAATGGGAACTCAACTTATCATCAAAGCACCAGTAATGGCGATCTGGGCAATTTGTGAAATGTCGGCATCATCTTGGCAATATTCAGTTGCGATTGCTGTTGCCGTTGCACTTTTAATCTCGGTTCTTGCAATTTTGATTGTTGTTTGCCTTCCTAAATTCAAGAAGATGCAAACCCTTACAGACGACATTAACCGTGTGACACGTGAAAACCTTGAAGGTGTCAGAGTTGTTCGTGCATATAATGCCGAAAAATTTGAAAGTGAAAAATTCGAAAAAGCGAACGAAGCTCAAACAAAAGTTGGACTTTTCACAAGCAGAACAATGGGAATTTTGTTTCCACTTCTTTCATTTATCATGCCTTCAATCACGGTTGCAATGTATCTTATTGGTGCAATTTTAATAAATAACACAACAGACATGGTTGCAAAAATGCAAACCTTAACCGAAATTACAAGTTTCTCGTTTTATGCAATGCTTGTTATTTCAGCATTCATGATGATGGCAATGATATTTGTTATTGTTCCAAGAGCAACAGTGTCTGCAAAAAGAATAAACGAAGTTCTTGAAACAAACAGTAAAATCGGAAACGGCTCATTTGATGGACAAACACAAGAAAAAGGGACTGTTGAATTTAAAAATGTTTCTTTCAAATATCCCGATGCAGACGAATATGTTCTTGAAAATATTTCATTTTCAGCAAAAAAAGGTGAAACCGTTGCTTTTATTGGTTCAACAGGAAGCGGAAAAAGCACTCTTATCAACCTTGTTCCTCGTTTTTATGACGCAACAGATGGTGAAATTTTGATAGACGGCAAACCAATCAAAGAATATGATCTTCACACCCTTAGAAACAAACTTGGCTATGTATCACAAAAAGCAATAATGTTTAGTGGCTCGGTTAAAGACAACATTGAATTTGGACAAGATAAAGAGCTTTCAAACGAAGAAATCAAAAATGCTCTTTCAATTGCTTGCGGGCTTGACTTTGTTGAAAACATGCCAGAAAAAGAGAATTCTTTCATCACTCAGGGTGGAACAAACATTTCTGGCGGACAGAAACAACGTTTATCAATTGCACGTGCAATTGCAAAAAATCCTGAAATTTTAGTGTTTGACGATTCTTTCTCTGCCCTTGACTATAAAACTGATCGTGCTCTTAGAGAAAATCTTAAAACTTCATTTGCAGAAGCAACAAAACTTATTGTTGCACAACGAATTGGAACAATTAAAGATGCAAACAAAATTATTGTTCTCTCTGATGGAAAAATTGCAGGAATAGGAACTCACAAAGAACTTTTAAATTCTTGTGAAATCTACAAAGAAATTGCCCTTTCACAACTTAGCCAAAAGGAGATTGAAAATGAGCTCAAATAATAACACAAAAAATCAAACTCCACCAGTAATGCATGGACCAATGCGTGGCGGTTTCGGAAAACCAAAAAACTTTAAAAAAGCATGGGGAAACATTTTTAAACAAACAAAAAAATATACTCTTCCAATCGTGTTTGCAGTTATTTTTGCAATTGCCTGCACAGTTATCACAATTGTAAGCCCGAATCTTCTTGAAGACATCACAAACGAACTTGCAAACCATATTTACAATATTGACATTGATTTTATCACAAAAACCTGTGCGATTTTGCTTTCACTTTATGCTTTAAGCTTCATTTTAAACTATCTTTCAACATTCATCATGGCAACTGTGACAAGAAAAATGGCAAAGGATCTTAGAAGCGAAATTTCAAGAAAAATTAATGTTTTGCCACTTTCATATATTGATCACACTTCACATGGCGACCTTCTCTCTCGCATGACAAATGACGTTGACACAATTGCACAGTCAATGGATCAAAGCATTATCACCCTTATCACATCTGTTTTAATGCTTGGTTCTTCAATTATAATAATGTTCATTAAAAGTTGGATTTTGGCGCTCTGTGCAATTGGTGCAAGCATAATTGGACTTGTTCTTGTTTCACTTATCATGAAATTTTCACAAAAACAATTTATTGCTCAACAAAAATCGCTCGGCGAAATTAATGGACACATTGAAGAAGTTTATTCTGGCCATGCCGTTGTTAAGGCCTATAATGCTGAAAAACAAGTGGGCAAAAAATTTGATAAAATTAATCAAGACCTTTATCAAAGTGCTTGGAAATCACAATTCTTCTCTGGTCTTATGATGCCAATCATGACATTCATTGGAAACCTTGGCTATGTTATTGTTTGTGTTGTTGGTGGAGCTCTTGTTCTTGATGGCAAACTTCAACTTGGTGCAATTTCTGCTTTCCTTCTTTACATTCGCTATTTCACACAACCACTCACCCAACTTGCACAAGTTGCAACACAGCTTCAATCGGCTGGTGCTGCAAGCGAACGTGTTTTTGAGTTTCTTGATCAAGAAGAACTTAAACCAGAACCAGACAAAAAACAAAAAATTGAAAACCTTAAAGGCAACGTTGAGTTTAAAAACGTTTGCTTTGGATATGAAAAAGACAAACAAATTATTCACGATTTTTCAACAAGTGTTAAAGCTGGACAAAAAGTTGCAATTGTTGGTCCAACCGGTGCTGGAAAAACCACTCTCGTCAACCTTTTAATGCGTTTTTATGAGATTGATAGCGGTGACATTTTGATTGACGGAACAAGCATTAAAGACCTTTCAAGAGATGCCGTCCACAACATGTTTTCAATGGTCTTACAAGACACCTGGGTTTATAATGGGACAGTTAAAGAAAACATCATATATTCAAAACAAAACGTTTCAGATGAAGACGTGATTGCAGCTTCAAAAGCAGTTGGACTTCACCACTTCATTAAAACCCTTCCACATGGCTATGACACCGTTCTTGACGAAAACACTTCAATTTCAGCGGGGCAAAAACAACTTTTAACAATTGCAAGAGCAATGATTCAAAACTCACCAATGCTAATTTTAGACGAAGCAACGTCTTCAGTTGACACACGTCTTGAAATTTTAATTCAACAAGCAATGGACGCATTAACCGAAAACCGCACAAGTTTCGTTATTGCTCACCGCCTTTCAACAATAAAAAATGCCGACAAAATTTTGGTTATCAAAAATGGCGACATTGTTGAACAAGGAACTCACAATGAACTTCTTGCAAAAAATGGATTTTATGCAGAACTTTATAACTCTCAATTTGAAGAATAAGTTGTTTAAAAGATTAAATCATTTTGATATTGCAATTTTTTTCAATTTGTTTTATCAAAAAACAACTCA
>USJH01000108.1 GCA_900554955.1 uncultured Clostridia bacterium
TTCTTCTTTTAACAATATGTTAGTTTCATTTTTCCTTTTAAAACTAACCTTTCAAAATTTAATAAATAAAAAATTTATAAGTTATTTTTATAATAAAAAAACAACCACTATAGAAGTGGTTATTTTTATACTTTAGCAAATTGACTGTTATAAAGGTTGGCATAAAATCCTTTTTTAGCAAGAAGTTCTTCATGAGTTCCTTGTTCTATAATGTTTCCTTTATTCATCACTAAAATTATATCAGCATTTGTAATTGTTGAAAGACGGTGAGCAACAATAAATGAAGTTCTTCCTTGCATGATCGTGTTGAATGCTTTTTGAATGTTTTGTTCTGTTCGAGTATCAATGTTTGAAGTTGCTTCATCTAAAATTAACATTGGTGGTTTTAAAAGCATGATTCTTGCAATACAAAGAAGTTGTTTTTCACCAGCAGATAAGTTGCTTCCACCATCTGTCACCATTGTGTCATATTTTTGTGGCATCTTTTCAATGAAGTCATGAATACCGGCAAGCTTTGCAGCTTCTTGAATATCTTCAAGTGGAGTGTTTGGATTTCCATATGCAATGTTTTCACGAATTGTTGCATTGAAAAGCCATGTTTCTTGAAGAACCATTCCGTATTTATTTCTTAAACTACTTCGAGTGATTTCTTGAATATTGCTTCCGCTTACTGATATGCTTCCGTTGTTAACATCATAAAATCTCATTAAAAGATTAATAATTGTTGATTTTCCACAACCGGTTGGACCAACAATTGCAACCTTCATTCCTTGTTTAACTTCAAGATTAAGGTTTTGAATAAGTTTAACTTTTGGAAGATAGCTGAAATCAACATTTTTGATTGAAATTTCACCATTACAATCAAGAAGGTCTGGAAGATTTTCATCGCTAACTTCATTTGGTTCGTCAAGAACATTAAACACACGTCCTGCTGCAGCAAATGCAGATTGAATGTCTGAAATATTGCTACTTATTTCATTGAATGGTTTTCCAAAACTGTTTGCATATGAAAGAAAACTTGAAATCACTGCAACATCAAGTTTGCCTTGCAATGCTTGAAGTGCACCGAAAAGCCCAACAACACCATATACAATTCCATTAATAAATCTTGTTGCTGGTGCTGAAAGGTTACTGTAAAATTGTGACTTTTCACCAATTACATAATAGTTTTGATTGATTTTTAAGAAGTTTTCAACGCTTTCTTCTTCGTGGTTGAAAGCTTTAACAACTCTTTCACCAGAAATATATTCTTCCAAATATCCTGAAAGATCACCCTGAGTTTGAACTTCTAGTTTGAAATATTTTTTAGATTTTTTAACAATATATAAAGTAATAATCAAGCTTAATGGAGTTAAAACAATAACAATAAGAGCAAGCCTTACATTTAAAACAAGCATTGCAACAATTGTTCCAACAAGTGAACCTATTCCTGAAATTAAAGCAGCGAAACTTTCCAAAAATCCATCGGTCATAACGTCAATATCATTAACCATTCTTGAAAGAAGGTCGCCATGAGAAGTTGTGTCAATATATGAAAGTGGAAGAGAATTTATTTTTTTGAAAAGCAAGTCTCTAATTTTATATGTTGCCTTATAGTTATATGAGTTTATTGTAAGTGAGCCAAGAACATTGAAAAGTGCAGCGATAAAAACTGTTCCTATCATTGCAAATGAATAAACTGTGATAAGATGAAAATCTACATTTCCAGGACCAATTGCTGCACCGATTGCTTTTCCAAGAAAAATTGGAACGAACACTTCGGCAATTGTATTAAGAAGGTCAAACAAAAATGTAGATATATTCTATATTGATGTGCATATTGAAACACCTTTTTAACAATTGCAAAACCAGACTTTCCTTTAAGATAGCGAGATTTAAACTTTCGTGTTTCACGGGTTCGAACACTATTAGAAGATAAATGTGAATTGTTATCCATTTTTTACCTCCTTTTTGTTTTGCGATTCGTGAATTTCACGATAAAGATCACAACGCTCTAAAAGCTCAGCATGAGTTCCAATGTCAACAATATTTCCGGCATCAATAACTATAATTTTGTCGGCATCTTTTAAAGAGTTTGTTCTTTGAGAAACAATAAAGGTTGTGCAAGAAAGCATTGTTTTGATTGCTTTCCTAAGTTTTGAATCAGTAGAAAAATCAAGTGCACTTGTGCTATCGTCCAATATAACAATTGAAGGATTTCCAACAAGAGCTCTTGCAATTGTTAATCGTTGCTTTTGTCCACCAGAGAAGTTTGTTCCACCACGATTTACAGGGTGATCCAAAAAGTCTGGATATTCTTTAACAAAGTCATATGCTTGTGCAATTTTTAATACTTTTATTAGTTCGTCATCTGTTGCATCTTCTTTTCTCCAACAAAGATTATCTCTGATTGTTCCAGAGAAAAGAATTGGATTTTGTGGAACAATTCCAATGATTGAACGAAGTTCTTCAACATCATATTTTTTAACGTTTTGCCCATTAACAAAAACTTGACCTTTTGTTGCATCATAGAATCGTGGAATAAGATTTACAATTGAACTTTTACCACTTCCAGTTCCACCAATAACTCCAATTGTTTCGCCAGGGTTTACTTGTAAATTTAAATTTTTAACAACGTCTTTCAAATAACTATAAGAAAAACTTACATCTTTAAATTCAACACTTCCATTTTCTGGACTTGTCTTATCAATTTTTGCAGGATTCTCTGGTGATGTTATTGAGTTTTCAGTAATCATTAAATCATTAACACGGTTCTTTGCAATTTTCATTCTTGTTAAAATTGTAATTATTCTTGCAAAAGCAATAAGTGCTGCTGAAATTTGAGTGAAATAGTTGATAAAAGCAAGAAGGTTTCCTTGTGAAACATTTCCAACATTAATTTGAATTCCACCAATATAGATAACTGCAATAATAGCAAAGTTAACAACAAGATAAATTAATGGTTGCATTATTGCACCAAGATAACCAAGTTTAAGGTCATTTTGAAGCATTGATGTGTTTGCTTGTGTGAATTTATCAATTTCATAGTTTTGTTTATTGAATGCACGAACAACTCTTACACCACTAAGGTTTTCACGAGTGATTTGAGTTGTTTTATCAAGTCTCTTTTTTCCTTCAGTTAAAAGTGGTTGAAGTTTTTTCATTATAAGTGCAACAATTAAAAGAAGAATTGGAGAAACAACAAGAAAGATAAGTGATAATTTTAAATCTATTGCAATTGCCATTACAAGAGAACCAATCAAGAGAAAAGGAATTCTCATAACGTTTCTTAAAATTTGGCTTGTTCCTTCTTGAATATTATAAACATCATTCATTGTTCGGTTTAAAATTG
>USJH01000109.1 GCA_900554955.1 uncultured Clostridia bacterium
TGGCAGAACCGATATGAGAAATATGCTTGAAAAACAAAAAGTTGAAAGCAACCTTGAAAATATTAAAAAACTTGCTAAAAAGTTCATCAAAACTGATGGCGAAAATCCTGCAAGAATTGTTAGCAATGCAGAATGGATGAGCAAATATTCATATGTTGACTTTTTGCGTGATGTTGGAACCTATTTCAACGTTAATGTTATGCTTTCTGCAGAAGCATATAAAAAACGTCTTGCAACTGGCGGACTCACTTTCCTTGAAATGGGATATATGCCAATTCAAGCATATGATTTTGAATATCTTAATGAAAAATATGGCTGCGTTTTGCAAATTGGTGGTTCAGACCAATGGGGAAATATGTGCGCAGGTGTTGAACTTATGCGTAAAAAGAAAAACACTCCAATTGATGTTATGACAACTCCACTTTTGCTTAACAGTAAGGGCGAAAAAATGGGCAAAACAACTGGTGGTGCTCTTTGGGTTGATGAAGGAAAAACTTCGGTTTATGATTTCTATCAATATTTCATGAATGTTGACGACCAAGATGTTGCAACTGTTCTTCGATGGTTCTCTGACATGCCAACAGATGAAATTAAAGCAGTTTGCGAAAAAGATATTCGTGAAGCTAAAAAACTTATGGCTTTCACCGTTACAACTCTTATTCATGGTGAAGAAAATGCTCGAATTGCTCAAAAAACAGCAGAAGACATTTTTGGTGGAAAGGGTGATAGTGATAACATGAAAACTGTTGAACTTTCAAAAGCTGAATATCCAAACGGAATTGGAGTTTTATCACTTGCAACAGCTGTTGGAATTACTGCTTCAAATGGAGAGGCAAGAAGACTTATTGCTCAAGGTGGAATTTCACTTGATGACAACAAAGTTGAAGATGTTAACATGATTGTTTCAACCGATAAGCCAGTAATTGTTAAGAAAGGAAAGAAAATTCATTTGAAAGTTGTTTTTAAATAAACAGTCGAATTTGAATAAAAAGTGAAATATTGCCTAAAATCGTTTGCTTTTTATTTGTGTATATTATAGAATTATATTAACCAAACTAGATTTTGGCACAAAGAAAAAAGGGAGCAAAAACATGAAAATTTCAGACGTTAGAGTAAGACTCGTAAAAAACGAATCAAGCAGAATTAAGGCAAGTGTTTCATTGACAATTGATAACTGCTTTGTTGTTCACGACATCAAAGTTATCGAACTCAATGGGGACGAAGGTTATTTTGTTGCAATGCCAAGCAGAAAAGATCCTGATGGCAAATTCAAAGACATCGTTCACCCAATCAACACTGAAACAAGAGAACAATTTATTAAAGTTGTTTTGGAAGCTTTTGAACAAGCTAAAAAAACACAAGAATAATTGCTTCATTTCATAATGGTGCTAAAATACTAAGTCATTTCGATTTAGTATTTTTTTTGTGCAAAATTTGAAAACAACCATGAACAACATGGTGTTTGACAAAAAGTGTGCGATTTTTTATCCATAAAAGCATATATTGTAATATGGAAAACAAAAAAATTCATTTTCTTGGCATTGGCGGAATTTCACAAAGTGCGCTTGCACTTATTTTGAAAAATAGGGGGAACTTTGTTTCGGGTTCAGACAAGGTCAAAAGCAAAGAGACAGAAAGGCTTGAGGCGGCGGGAATTGATGTTACTATTGATGGTGTGTCAGAACACATTAAAGATGCAGACATTATTGTTGTGAGTGCTGCAATAAAATATGACGACAAGGAACTTTTGCTTGCAAAAAGCTTGAACAAAACTATTTTATCTCGAGCACAAATGCTTGGAAAAATTGCAAGAACTTTTAAAAAAGTGATATCAGTTTCAGGAAGTCATGGAAAAACTACAACAACGGGCATGATTGCGAAAATTTTTTGTGATGCAGGCAAGGACCCAACTGTCCACATTGGTGGAAACCTTTCTTTTATTGATAAGAATGTGCGGGTTGGTTCTGGCGATTATTTCATTACCGAGGCATGTGAATATGTTGATAGCTTTCTGGAACTTGAAAGTGACGTTTCAATAATTTTGAATGTGCAAAAAGACCATCTTGATTATTTCAAAACTTTTTCTAACATTAAAAAATCGTTTAATAAATTTGCAAAAAATACAAAAGATGGTGGAATTGTTGTTTATAATGCAGACGATAAGAATGCTTGCATGAAATTTGATCACAGAAATATTGGATTTTCTGCTTGTGGAAACGGAGTTGTTTGTGCAAAAAACATCAATGAATATTTGCCTGGAAAGTTTGAATATGATTGCTATCTTCTTGGAAAAAATCTTGGCAAAATTCAACTTGGAACATATGGAAAGCACAATGTTTTAAATTCGCTTTCTGCAGTTTGCTGCGCACTTGAAGAAAATGTTGATTTTAGTGTGATTCAAAAATCACTTAAAGAGTTTTTAGGAGCGGCAAGACGTTTTGAAAACTATGGTGAACTTTTCGGAACTGCTCTTGTTCATGACTATGCACACCACCCAACAGAGATCAAGGCGACAATTGCTCTTGCAAAAGAAGTTGCAAAAGGTGATGTTTTTGTCATTTTTCAACCGCACACTTTTTCACGAACAAAGCTTCTTTTAAAAGAGTTTAAAACATGTTTTAATGGTGCAAAAGAAGTTTTGGTTTATAAAACGTATAGTGCAAGAGAAAAACCAGAAGAAGGGCTTGATCAAGATGCTTTGGCAAAAGAAATTTTAAAAGTTGGACAAAAAGCTATTTCTTTTTGCGATTATTTAAGCATGCTTAAATATGTTTTTCCAAAACTTAAACCTGGTGACATGTTGCTTGTTCTTGGGGCAGGTGACATTGAAAGTTTTTTGCCGTTTGTTTTGAAAAGATATTCGGGGTTTGAAAAAGTTTATAAAAAATGAAAAATTCTTGACAAAATTTTAAGATTGGTTTATCATAAAACTACAATATATAAATGCGTTTGAAAAAGGACACGCTTTTTTGCTAGGAAGCTATAGAGAGATGTTGTGGGTGGTGAAAACAACAGGCAAGGCAAAAAGGTATCACCTTTTGAGCAGAAAGCTGAACAAAGTAGGCTTCTCCGGGAATTCCCGTTATAGAAGAATCGCATGTTGGTGCGAAAGAAATTGTGAATGGTAAACGATGTGTCTTAAACCGTTTTTTGCAATGGTTTAGGGCACTTTTTGTTTTATAGGAGGAAAAAACATGTATAAAAAGGTTGATGCGAAACTTAACTTTGTTGACCACGAAAAAGAAGTTGTTGAATTTTGGCAGAAAAATGATGTTCTTAAAAAGATTATGAAGCAAAATGAAAATGGCAAGCTCTATTCTTTTTATGAA
>USJH01000110.1 GCA_900554955.1 uncultured Clostridia bacterium
CATAAACAACATTTAAAAGAGCATTAAGAGTGTCGTTTCCATTTTTAAGTTGTTTGTTTAAGCCAAGATCAAAATCATAAACTTTATCAATGTTTGAACCATTTTTCTCATAGAGCCCAGCATTTACTTTTGCATTGAAACTATTCATGCTTTCAAAAGCCATAAGATTTGAAGCAAATTTTTCAACGTCAAGATATTGATCTTTTTCAATGTTCGCTTGTTTTACTGGAACATAGTAAACATCAATTTTAAATGAAATTTCATTGCCTTCTTTTGTTTTGAAGTCAAGCATTTCAAGAGCACTAATTTGATTGTTTCTAATTTCAAGACGAAGAGCAACATCTGAATTAAGTCCAAGTGTTGTGGCATCAAAATCAATGAAAATTCCGTTTGCATTGATTTTGAAACCTTTAATGCTTTCAAGAAGACTAAGATCAAAGTCTTGCATTTTTTCTGGAAGATATGATTTTAGTTTTTCAAGTGTGCTATTTATCATTTCTTTTGCATCAACATCTGATGTAAACTGTTTTACAATTTCAACAATAGAGGGCAAATTTACTTTAACAGCAATATCTTCGATTTTAGCATAAATGTCATTTTCAAAAGCTTGAACATCAACATTATATCTGTTTCCGTTATAAACTAAACGTCCGTTAACAAAACCATATTTTTGATTTCTGTTAAATCCTGCATTTCCAACAAGGTTAACATCGTTTCCTTCAAGGTTAACGTTAAAGTTAAAACCAAGTTTTGCATCGTTTAAATCTTGAAGAGCCATAACATTTTTTGCAAAGCTATAAACATCAAGATATTTTGTTTTATCAAATTCTTTAAAAGTGATTGCATTGCTTTCAACATAAACATCACCATTAACAAGATATTCACCAAATCCAAAGTTTTCAAAAGTAATTGATTTGATAACAAAGTTTTCTGTGTCAAGAATGAAGTGTCCAGTTCCTTCAAGTCCGAAAACTGAAAGATCAACAGAAATTTCAACTCCAGAGCTGTTAACTTTCAAACTCTTTATGCTTTCAAGTTTTTGTTTAACATCTTCAAACTTAATGTTTTCAAATTCATTTTTAATTTTTGTTTTGATTTCTTCAATCTTTTGATTTTTTGTTTGTTCAAGAGTTCTATCAATATTAAAGTCTTCAAGAAGTTTTTCAAAATCTGACTTGCTCATTTTAACGAAAATGTCAGCAATTTGAACATATGCGATGTCATTTTCATAAACAACATTAACAGCAAGTTCTTTTCCAAGATCAACCAAAAGTTGTGTGCTTAAATATGGTTTTTCAAAATCAAAAGAAATATTTCCATTGAGATATACAAATCTTTCACCACTCTTCAAAAGCTCAAGGTTTGTTTTAATGTCAAAAGCAGAAGATTGATAGAATTCTATGTTCTTTTGATAAATCTTATAAACATCAAAGAATTCTTCTTTGTTTTCATTTTCAATCTTTTCTTCGGTTTTTTCAGCATTCATTGTGAATGAAATTTTATTCCCATTAACATTAAATTCTGAAACAATGTTTTCAATTTTATTTTCACTAAGGTTTACAACAAAATATCCTTCTTCAATTTCAAAAACAATTTGATTGTTTTCAACTTGAAGTTTTTTAATTTTATCAAGAGTTTCAAAAACGTTTGAAATATCAATTGTTTTAATTTTGTCTAAAAGTTTTGAAACGGTTTCTTTGTCGAATGTTAAGTTTTCATTTTTGTTAACAAACTTTGCAATTGCATTTTTAACATTTTCGCCAAGAACACTTAAAAGTTCATCTGAAACTAAAATTTTAATGTCGCCAAGACAAACATATAATTGTCCATCAATAAACTTCACTTTCAATCCTTCAAGAGAAGGTTCAGAGCAAGAATTTAGGTTTAGCATGAAAGCTTTTTCTTTTGTGTTTGCAAGAACATTCAAGCCGAAAGTATAGTTTCCAATTTCAGACTCAACTTTCAAATCTATATCTGTTTTAAAATTTTCCAAAGTTCCAAGATTTGAAACAATGTTCATTGCTCTTTGCAAATCAAGATAATCTCTTGAAACAAGCCTTGTTTCTGGATTTTCAATTGCAATTGATTTATCAAATTCAATATTTGCAGAAACTTTCGCTTTAAGCCCATAAAGTTCATAAGTTTCAACTTCTGCACTTTTCAAAAGACCCTCAGAATTTGTAATAATTGAAGCAATTGCCAAATCTTTCATGTCGATAACATTTTTAATGTCACCATTTGCAAGTGTTGAAGTTTCAGGGTTATTGAGCGAACCCATGATTGCTGGAAGCATTTCTTCCATTTTTGCAGAAATGTCAACATTTTCCATTCCGCTGCCTGCAGGAATAAGATTTTTTGCAAGAGCAGCAAGGTCTTTAATGTTGTCAATCTTTGCTTTAACACTTACATCATTAAACGAAATGTAAATTGTATTATCATAAAAAATTGCAGAAATAGCAAAAGTTCTTCCTTCAATTTCAGTTTTGATGATTGCATCAACTTTAATGTTTGTTTTGTCTTGAATGTCAATGCTTGCAAACAAGTTTAAGTTGAGTTGTTTGTCTTCATATATAACTTCAATATCACCCGAAATATTAAATTGTTGATTTTCATTGAAGGTTGACAAAATTCCTGAAAAGAAAGATGTTTGCTCCGCCCCACCCTGATTGTTTCCGCTTGGAACGAAGTTGTTATTGTTACTATTGTTCGCAGTCTTGGCGAGCCAAATTGTTCCCGTTGCCGACAGCATAAACATTATTACAAATGTTAACACATAGGATAAAAATTTCTTCATATATTCCTAACCTTCAAAATGATCGAGTTCAATTCCGGCTTCTTTAATAAGACTTAAAGAAAAGTCGTTTGGATAATCATCTTTATATACAATTCTTTTTATTCCTGCGTTTATAATCATTCTTGTGCAAACTGGGCAAGGACGATGAGTAACATAAATTGTTCCACCATCAACACAAATTCCAAGTTTAGCAGCTTGAGCAATTGCGTTTTGTTCAGCACACATGCCATAGCACATTTCAAGCATTGTTCCACTTTTAATGCCAAGCTTATCTCTTAAACATTCACCACGTTCAACGCAGTTTTTAACACCTGCTGGAGCACCATTATAACCAGTTGCTAAAATGCGATGATTTTTTGTGATAACCGCACCAACTTGTCTGTTTTCTCTGATGCAAGAGCTCCAAGAACCAACAAGGCAAGCAACGTCCATAAATCTTTTGTCCCATTTTTGATTGATTTCAG
>USJH01000111.1 GCA_900554955.1 uncultured Clostridia bacterium
ATTTCCATTTCACTTGCAAGATCCAAAAGAAACGAAAGATCATTAACAGTTTTAAGCCCATTTGGTTTTTCAAGTGTCTCGTTATAGTCGGTTCTTGAAAGATATGCAGCAGTTTTACTATCATTAAGAACCCTTGTGCAAATGTCAACATCGTCATCAACAAACACATCAGCATTTTCAGCAATGCATACTTGTTCTTTGTCAACTCTTCCGATATAGAGCTTGTCAAACTTAATTCCATTTAGAGCAAGCCATTGTCTTGTGATTTTTTCAGGTTCAACATGCCAATCAGTGTCACGAGCAGTTGCAAGAATAATTTTGTGCCCCATGCTGTGAAGCGTATTTATAACTTCTTTTGCCTTTGGCTTTGGTGGAAATTCAAGTGCCATTTGATCGCCATAGGTTTTATACCATGCAAGAGCTTGTTCAATTGTCCAATCAAATTTCATTTCTGCATATCTGACAACTTTTCGCACCTGTTTAAAGCCAATATTATGATTCTCAAAAAATTTTGAAATATATTTTTCACTATAGCCATCGGTGTCGCAAAGTGTATCATCAATATCAAAAACAAAAATCATACTTGTCTCCTTCTTGTTGATTGAGTATATCATATGAAACTCAGTTTATCAATATGAATAAAATAAAAAAACTAAATCTAATTCCGATTTAGTTTTTCATTGGTGCGGATGAAGGGACTTGAACCCCCAAGCCGAAGCACTAGATCCTAAGTCTAGCGTGTTTGCCAATTTCACCACATCCGCAAACAAATGTATTATATCTTATGTTCATTAAATTTGCAAGTTGTTTAATATTTTCTGCAATAATTATTTTAGTATCAAATTTATGCAAACAATATTTTTACAATACATTTGTTTTTTATTGTCTTCCATCATTTGCTCCTTTATAGATTATTTAAGTATAAGGTTCAGTAATTTTTCAAACTTTTCGCCATAGTCTCCGTCATCTACAACAGACTTGTTAAAACCGCTGATAGAATAATTATTTCTTTTTAAGTTCGTCAAACTTTGCCTGCATTGTTGGATTGTCTTTAACAAGTTTCTTGATTGTCAAATCTTGTGCCTTATCATTTGCAAGACGAAGTTGACGTTCAGAGCCAACAAGCCCTTCTCTAACCTTTTTAAGATGATCAATCGTCTTGTCTATCTCTTCAATTGCAGAAGAAAATTTTTCACTTGCAAGTCGATAGTTCGTTGCAAATTTTGTTTGAAATTCTGTAAGATTGTTTTCAAAATTTGTAACATCAATATTTTGAGCTTTTGTAACAGCAAGTTCTTTCTTATATGACAAAGAATTAAGTGCTGCATTTTTCAAAATTGTGATAAGTTGAATGAAGAATTGTGGACGAATTACATACATTTTTGGATATTTATATGATACATCAACAATTCCAGTGTTATAAAGTTCACTTTCAGTTTCAAGAAGCGAAACAAGAACTGCATATTCACAGTTTTTCTCTCTTCTGTCTTTATCAAGTTCTTTCAAAAAGTCTTCATTTTTATGTTTTGTTGCAGTTGTTTCATTTTGGTTTTTCATTTCAAACATAATTGAAATAAACTCGGTTCCATCTTGAAAGTCACGATAAATAAAGTCACCTTTGCTGCCGCTTGATGCATCATTATCCTTTTCAAAATATGCATTTGGAAAACTTGTTGCTCGAATTTTGTTAAACTCGTTTTCGCAATGTTGTTCAAGAGTTTCGCCAACCATTTTTGTTGACAAACGAACCTTCATGTCTTTAAGACGTTCGATAACTTCATCTCTCGTTTTAAGTTTGTCTTCATAGTCATCTTTAAGAGTTTTTTCTTTAAGTTCGAAAGTTTTTTGATTGTTTTCAAGTGCATTTTTCAAGGTGAAAATTGTCTTGTCACGATCATTAACGGCATTTGTAATTGCAAGTTCTTGCTCGGTTTCTTTTGCCTTGAGTTCTGCAGAAAGTTTTGATATTTCCGAGTCTTTTTTAGACACAGCTTCACTGATTGCAAGTTTTGTTTTGTTTTCTTGTGCTTCAATCTTTGCAGCAAGTGCAGCAATTTCTTTATCCTTATCTGCAATTGTTTTTTCAAGATTGTTTTGATTTTGACTTTTTAAAAGTTCAATTTCAGCATTTTTATCTTTAACAATTTGATTTTCTTTTTCATGCAAAAGCTTTTCAAACTCGCCATCTTTAACCTGATTGATAATAGACAAATAGTCAGGTTCTGTAAGTTCAAATTCTTTTTTACAATGCGGACAAACAATTTTGTTCATATGTAACTCCTTCTTATGGTAATATTATAACATAAATGTAATTATTTTTCAATAAATTTTATGTGAAAATAGATTAGCATAGTTGTCTTTCCTGATGTTTTTTTTATTGATTAAGTGTAGCAATGTTTTTTTCAATCTCTTCACTTCTTCACTCATCACTATTACCTATTAACTAGCAAAAAGAAAACTCCACGATTGTGGAATTTTCTGCATTGCTATTTGTGGCTCACCCGGGATTGCGTCGAAACCCGTTTTTTTTATTCGTTTTTTTGCAATACTAAAAAACTTCATTTTCTCCACAGTTTTACTTACCTTTTGCAGTCTTACAACTAGAAATTAAAATCTTTTTAAGTTCAATGCAATCACTCATTAAAAAATCATAATCTTTAGCAATAATTCCACTTTCAATCAATAAATCCAACCAATATTCAGTTTCATAGCATTCCTTCAATGAAATTTGAAGTTTTGCAACAAAATCAGCTTTACCATGAGCATAAAATGCCTCATGAATATTTGCGCCAATACTTGTAGCACATCTTAACAATTGATTTGTTAATACACTTTGATTTTTTATATTTCTACACAACTTAATTATATTTAATGAAAAAGTTTTTGATTTAGTTATAAGTGGACTCTCCATAACCTTCTCCTTATTAACACAATTTTAACATTATTTATAACTATTGTAAACTTTTATAAGTCCTTTTTAATGATAAGTGATAAGTTAATAATGATTAAGTGTAGCAATGCACTTTATAATCCATCTACTTTTTCATTCTTCACTATTACCTATTAACTAGCAAAAAAGAAAACTCCACGATTGTGGAGTTTTCTGCATTGCTACTGGTGGCTCACCCGGGATTGCGTCGAAACCCGCTTTTTTTATTCGTTTTTAGCAATACTAAAAAACTTCATTTTTCCAGCGGTTTCTCCTTTCCCAAAAAGTTTTTATAAAAACTTTTGGGT
>USJH01000112.1 GCA_900554955.1 uncultured Clostridia bacterium
ATGCTGATCTGTTTGGATCATATTCAATTGATGCAACTTTTGCAGGAACGTTATCTTTATCTCTCTTGAAATCGATAACTCTATATTTTTGACGGTTTCCGCCACCGATGTGACGAACTGTGATTCTTCCGGCATGGTTTCTTCCACCTGATTTCTTCTTTGTAGCAAGAAGAGATTTTTCAGGGGTTGAGGTTGTGATTTCTTCAAAAGATGGAGAAGTTTTACCTCTTGAACCAGCGGTTATCGGCTTAAATCTTTTTAATGCCATAATTTATATCTCCCCTATATTATGATAAACTATCAAAGAATTCAATGGTTTTGCTATCAGGTGTAAGTTGAACGATAGCTTTTTTATATGAACCAGTAAGTCCTTCGTGCTTTCCTTGTCTTTTAATTTTTCCGTAAACATTTGAAATGTTAACGCTTTCTACTTTAACTTTGAAGATTTCTTCAACAGCTTTCTTGATTTGAGTTTTATTTGCTTCTTTTGCAACTTCGAAAGTATATTTCTTATTTGCAATGTCGCCGTAACTCTTTTCAGAAAGGATAGGTCTTCTTAAAACGTCATGATTAGTCATTTTTGCAAGCCTCCTCAATTGCTTTGATAGCATCCTTTGTTACAAGGAGTTTGTCAGAAACAACAATGTCATAGGTGTTAAGTTGATCTGCAGTTGTAACGTTCACAAGTGGAAGGTTAGCAGCTGATAAAACAACATTTTGGTTAACACCGTTAGTAACGATTGTAACTCTTCTGTCAAGTTTAAGATTGTTCAAAACAGAAACCATTTCTTTTGTTTTTGGTGCTGCAAAGTCAAGAGCATCAACAACAACGAGACATTTTTCTGCAAGGCAAGTTGAAATTGCTGAAACAAAAGCAGCTCTTTTCATTTGCTTGTTTACTTTCTTTGAAAAATCTCTTGGTTTTGGAGCAAATACTACTCCACCTTTGATCCATTGTGGAGCACGAATTGATCCTTGACGGGCATTTCCTGTTCCTTTTTGTTTCCAAGGTTTTCTTCCACCACCACGAACTTCACTTCTGGTGAGAGTGCTCTTTGTGCCTTGTCTTTGATTTGCAAGATATGCAACAATGATTTGGTGAATAAGAGCTTCATTATAAGGCGCTTTGAAAACTTGATCGCTAAGACTAAGTTTGCCAACTTCTTCGCCGTTAATGTTATAAAGTTTAGTCTGCATAATAATTTCCTCCTGCCTTATGCCTTAACTGCAGAGCAGATTGTTACAACAGCACCTTTAGCACCAGGGATTGCTCCTTTGATGAAAAGAAGGTTTCTGTCAACATCAACTTTTGCAATTTCGAGATTTTGAATTGTAACTTTTTCGTTACCATATTGACCAGGAAGTTTTCTGTTTTTGAAAACTCTTGATGGGTCTGAGTTAGCAGCAAGTGAACCAGGTGATCTATGAACAGGTCCAATACCGTGTGATGCATCAAGTCCGTGAGCGTTCCATCTTTTGATAACGCCTGAGAAACCGTGACCACGAGTATAACCTGAAACGTCAACTTTGTCGCCAACTGCGAATACGTCGCATTTAAGTTCGCTTCCAAGATTGAGTCCTTCAACTGAAATTTTGAATTCTTTCAAATATTTCTTAGGAGCAATATTTGCTTTCTTGAAGTGACCAGCTTCTGGTTTTGTAACTTGGTTTTGTTTCTTGTCAACAAAAGCAAGTTGAACCGCACTGTATCCGTCTTTTTCGTTTGTTTTGATTTGTGAAACTTGGCAAGGGCCAGCTTCAACAACAGTTACTGGAATAACTTGACCGGCATCTGTAAAAATTTGAGACATACCAATTTTTTTGCCCAATATCGCTTTATTCATAATTTTCACTTCCTCCGACCTTATAATTTGATATTGATATCAACGCCAGCTGGAAGATCGATCTTCATAAGTGAATCAACGGTCTTAGATGATGGATTGAAAATATCAATAACCCTTTTGTGTGTTCTCATTTCGAATTGTTCTCTTGAATCTTTGTGTTTGTGCACTGAACGAAGAATTGTTACAACTTCTTTTTCAGTAGGCATAGGAATAGGTCCTGAAACCTTAGCACCTGCTTTTTTAGCAGTTTCCACAATTCTTGCAGCAGATTCATCAACAAGGTTGTGGTCATAAGCTTTTAACTTAATTCTGATTTTTTGTGTTGCCATGTTTTTTCCTCCAAGTAATAATACCAAGCTTGATTGAAGCTGACTCCAAACTGTAACCAATTGGATAACACTTGCCACTTCAGCCTGTCGCCAAAATCGTGTTTTGACTTGTCAACGAAAGTTCTCTCAATCAAGGCTCATGAGTAACCTTCCGCATCTTCCCAAATTACAGCCTATTTATTGTACTATACACACGGCCACGTGTCAAGAGTTTTTTAAAAATATTTTTAATAATTTTCAGCAACAAAATTTGCGATAAAAAAATCCCTATATATAAATATAAGGATTTATTATTTTGCTATGCAACAAACTTTAGAACAAAGAAATTCTTTCGTTGCTTGTCTTTCTCAAAAAAGATGTCAATATTCCTTCCATCTTGATTTTTGTTTATAATATATTCAATAAATCCACCATATCCGCACATTTTGCAGACACCTGAAATTAAGTTGTGTTTCATTGTTTTTCTCGTTATCGATTTACACCCACAATTTGAACAAGTTCTTGTAGTTGTCATGCTATGGTTCGTCGAATCTATAGGTTCATAAGATGTATCAGAAATTGTATAATTGTGAGATTCACACCCCACGATATCAAAACTGGAAGCCGTGTTTGCTGGCACACTTGAAATTTCCACAGAAGTTGACAATTTATATAGTGTTATACCTGTTATAATTGGAATTTCAACGGAGTTGTTGTATGGTGTTTTAAATGTTTTAATCTTATTTGAAGAACCGAAATTTAACATATTTGATGAAAAAGTAACTTTAGACATGTTAAAACTTGAAAGATCTAGACTTGTTAATGCTGAACAGCCATTAAACATAGCACCCATGCTTGTAACTTTAGATGTATTAAATCCGCTCAAATCTAGACTTGTTAATGCTGAACAGTTATAAAACATAATTCTCATGTCAGTAACATTTGATGTATTAAATCCGCTCACATCTAGACTTGTTAATGCTGAACATTTATAAAACATTAAAGCCATGTCTGTAACTTTAGATGTATCAAAGTTACTTACATTTAGACTGGTTACTGCTGAACAGTTATAAA
>USJH01000113.1 GCA_900554955.1 uncultured Clostridia bacterium
TAAAAACGAAATTGACCAAATTGCCAACGGAACTTGTTTTGTTTTAAAGTTTGATTTGCCAAAAAATGCAAGTTTCATTGCAATTGAAAAAACTGAAAATGGTTTGAAAAAACGCAAAGAAATTCGAAAAGGCGACATTGTTATAACCTTTAAATCTCTTGACCTTGCATATCAAGTTATAACCGGTCAGAAGGGGCTTTGCAGGTCATATGCAGAACATGATTTCATGCTTGATGGCAACATTTATGATACAATGGCTTTCACAAGAGTTGTTGAGATTGTTGAAGCACATTTGTTTTCAAAGAAAAAATGTTCAAAAATTTTGAGAGAAGTTCCAAAAAGAAGCATATCTATTTTTTCGGCATATGTGCTTGCAATTTTTGGAAATTAGTGGGGGAAAGATATGAATAAATATTTTGAATTTGACACAAAAGCAAAGGTTCTTTCGGGTGAAAAGGCTCTTTGCCATGTTAACTATGAACTTATGGTTCGAAACAAAAAATATCCATTTGTGATGAGCGATGCAGGTCTTGACGGCCTTGGAATTACTGATAAAGCAATCAAGCTTATGAATCTTGAAAAGTTCGAAAAGTTTGTTGATATTCCTGTTGACAGCTCAACCGAAACTGTAAACATTGCAACAAAAGCATATAAAAGTGCTGGGTGTGACTGCATCATTGCCGTTGGTGGTGGTTCGGTTATAGACACTGCAAAAGGTGTTGTTCTTTCACTTGTTTCTGGAAAAGATAACATTTCAGAAGTTGAAGGGGCAGAAGCACTTGTTAAAAACAATAATGTTTTGTTTATCGCTGTTCCAACAACTGCTGGAACCGGAAGTGAAATGACTTCTGTTGCCGTAATTAAAGATGCAACTCAGGGTGCAAAACTAGAATATATTTCAACCTTCATTTTGCCAGATATTTCTGTTCTTGACCCTGAAATGACTTTGTCTCTTCCTGCAAAAATTACTGCTTCGACAGCGGTTGATGCTTTAACTCATTGCATCGAAGCATATTCATGTTTACAGAAAAATCCGATTTCAGATGCCTATGCGGTTTGTGGAATTAAACTTATTTCTGAAAACCTTTTGAAACTTGTTGAAGATTTAAAAAATGAAGAACTTCGAATGAATGTTGCAAATGCAGCTTTGGTTGCTGGAAGTGCATTTTCAAATTCTATGGTTGGGGCGGTGCACTCAATTGGACATGCACTTGGTGCTGTTTGCCATGTTGCTCATGGTGATGCGATGAGCATTTTGCTTCCATTTGTTCTTGATCTTAATTTTGAAAAATGCAAAAAATATTATGCAGAGCTTTTATATTTCATCAGTCCTGATAAACTAGAAAAAGGTCAAAGCGAAGAAGAAAGAGCAAAACTTTTTATTTCAGAAGTTCGAAAGCTTCTCGATCAGCTTCATGAAAAAACAGGCCTTCCAATTCGTTTGTCTCAAACTGGAAAAGTTACAAAAGAAAACTTCAATGAAATAGCAATAAAAGCAATGGCAGATGGCTCTGCACTTGTAAACCCTGTTGCTCTTTCAATTGAAAGAATAACTGACGTTTTGGAAAAAGCATTTTAGGAGAGAAATATGGCAACAATTGACATTTTAAACAAACAAAAAGAATTTTTTAAATCTAATCAAACAAAAGATTATAATTTCAGAAAATATCAGCTTAAACTTTTGCAAACAGCAATCAAAACCAACGAGAAAAAGATTTATGAAGCACTTTATAGCGACCTTGGAAAAATTGAAACTGAAAGCTATATGTGTGAAGTTGGAATGGTTCTTGCAGAAATTAAATATATGTTAAAACACATGAAAAAGTTCATGAAAAGCACAAAAGTGAATGCTGGAATTGCAAACTTTCCTTCAAAAGCATGCATGACACCAACTCCAAAAGGCTCGGTTTTAATCATGAGTCCATGGAACTATCCTTTCATGCTTACAATGGAACCACTTGTTGATGCACTTGCTGCTGGAAACACAGCAATTGTTAAACCTTCTGCATATTCGCCTGCAACAAGCAAACTTATTTCTGAAATTTTAAACAGCACTTTCAGTGAAAACTATGTTTATACTGTTCTTGGCGGAAGAGAAGTGAATCAAGATTTATTGACACTTCCATTTGATCATATTTTCTTTACGGGAAGCAAAGCTGTTGGGCATGAAGTTTTGCGTCAAGCTGAAAAGAATTTTGTTCCAGTAACATTGGAGCTTGGGGGAAAAAGCCCATGTGTTGTCTGCAATAATGTTGATGCAAAGAAAGTTGCAAAACGTATTGTTTTTGGAAAATTTATGAATGTTGGACAAACTTGCATTGCACCAGACTATGTTTTGGTTCATGAAAGTGTTAAACCACTTTTAATGCAATCTTTAATTTGTGAAATTCAAGCACAATATGGCGAAAATCCACTTGAAGATGATAACTATGGAAAAATGATTTCTCAAAAACATTTTGATAAAGCTTTGGCTCTTCTTGAAAATCAAACACCTGCATATGGTGGAAAAAGCGATGTAGAAAAATTAAAAATCGAACCAACAATTGTTGAGGAACCAGACAAAGAAAGTGCACTTATGAAAGAAGAAATTTTTGCACCAATTTTGCCGGTTGTTTCTTTCAAAACAAATGAAGAAGCATTGGAAATTATTGCAAAAAATCCAACTCCACTTGCACTTTATGTTTTCTCTAATGATAAAAGAGAACAAAACTTTTTCCTTGAAAATGTTCAGTTTGGCGGAGCAACCGTTAATGACACATTAATGCACATTGCAACTCCACGCCTTGCATTTGGCGGTGTTGGATCAAGTGGACTTGGGGCATACCATGGGAAACGAGGTTTTGATACTTTCTCACACTATAAAAGCATTTTAAGAAAATCGCTTAAATGTGACATGGCTGGTCGTTATCGTCCATTTGGAAAATTCAAAAAGAAAATTATAAGAAGATTTATGTAATAAAAGCACCGTTTGGTGCTTTTTTATTTTTGCGACTATTCACAAATTCTAAATTTATGTTATAATAAATAAAAGGAAAAATCGATATGAGAAATATTTTTAAAGATATGAAAATCTTGTTGATGAGCTTTATGTTTCAATGCTTCAAAATCCACTTTATGTTGGAGCATTAAAGGCTGTTAATGATAAATATATTTTACATGCAATTGGAGAATCTGACAGCAATTTAACAGTTTTTACTCGTTATGAATTTGAAAAAGAACTTAATTG
>USJH01000114.1 GCA_900554955.1 uncultured Clostridia bacterium
AGTGAAAAGTTGGGGAATTTAATATTAAATCTGATCCCACATAAAAAATCAAAGCCAAAAAGGCGAACAATTGTGCTGTTATGGCGTCCGCCGGTTCGGTAGAGATGTGGAGCAAAAAAAAGAAGCACTTTCGTGCTTCTTTTCTTTTATGCGATTTTATCAATCTTTAATTCAGTGATTGTAACCTTTTTGTCTTCTGGAATAAGAATATCTTGCTTGTTTTCGTTGTAAAGTTGCATCAAATCATTAACGCTTTCTTCTTTGCTTTGCAAAAATGTTGTTGCAGCTGGCAATGTCCAATATTCATTTCTAATATAATCATCAACCGATTTTGTTTGAACTTTTAAACCATTTTCCCACCAATCTCCACCAGACCCGTCAAGTCGAGCAATATTGGTGAAATATGTAACATCAACTCCCATATCAAGAGCATCTGTCCAGCCAACAAAAATCCTTCCGTCGGTGAAGTGAACACATGGCAAATATCGAATTCTAGCAAAGAGATGTCTTGGACCATCATACCAGTTTTGATATGGTGTTGTTCCACCGAAAACATCTCCGCCATCCGAATGAAGGGTTATTGCAGGAATTTCATCATCATGCCAAGTTATAACTTCAACATTGTTCATATTAGCTAAATCCCAACGGCCAATGAAATCACCATAAACCAAATCATCTTTTAGTGCTCCAATATTACCAATTAAACCTGCAAATGAACCTTCTTCAGATCCAGTTTCATCATAATCACTAGTTGGGTGTGGAATGATATAATAAAGATCATGATTGCTAATGTGATATGTTTGAAAGTTGAAATCATTTTTAGAGCCACTAAGCATCACGTTATAATTACAAAGTTTTTCAATTAAATATTCAATTTCGCTATCACGATACTCCGTAATATAAACTCTATACATACATCCTCCATAGCTTCCCGATACATCACTGGACACAAGGCACAAACTGAAAGGAATAACAAGATTTTCAATCCCGGCCTGATCAAAAACATCAACAGTATCATCAGAACCATTGTTTGCAAGATAATAAGTACCATTAAAGTTGCTGTTTATGAAATTATTAGGATTGCAACCCCTTGGTGTTGAAATTGCTTCAACGCTCAATTGGGTTTCTCCACAAATATCTGAAAAATCATAATTTTTACACAAAAATTGTGAAAGGTCAAGAGCTGTAAATGTGCTATTTTCAAACATTCCACCTGCACTTGACAAGCTGTCGGTGAACAAAAATGGCATGCAGAAAGTTCCCCAACCGCAACCCGCAAACATATAGTCTGCATATTGAAGATTATAGGTATATTTAATTTTTGGAACAGACCCTAGTTGTTCATTTTGCATATAAATATTTCCTGAATTTCCACTATAAAGTGGGTTATTCCCCAAACTTGAGCAACCAGAGAACATATAGGAAGCATCACCCAAAGAAATACAGTCAAAATCTGCAAGAGCAATTTGTCTTAAATTTTCACAATCTTTAAACATAGATCTCATCGACTCTACTTGTGGAGTTTGAATTGACAACATATCTACAAATTCAAGACTTCCACAACCTTCAAACATAGATGTAAAGTTTGTAGAGTTAAATGTGTCATAGTTTCGAAAAATAACCCATTTAAGATTAACCATATTTGAAAAGAGACCTGTGCAATCTGTCGGAGCAATTAAATCGCCATAGTCTCCGACAAAAGCAACTTGTGTTCCACTATCGTTTGTATAAACATCTGGAGTTGTGCCCGTTTGGAAAAATGTTCTTGATGCATAGCTATAGTTAGAGTTTAAAGAAAGTCCACTTGGCTTTGTTGTTGTGAAAATGATATATTCAGCTTGTTCAATATCAGAATCTGTAGGAGTTGGAGGATCAGGATCTGGTGTTGGTGGATCTGGGTCTGGAGGCGTTGGAGGATCAGGATCAGGAACCACAATTTCTGTCCAGTGTGCGTAAAGAGTTGTTGCTGTTGTATATGTTAAAGGTGTAGAGTCATATATTCTTGTTCCACCAGTTCTTTCAGTATACCAACCAGAGAATGTATATCCACTTTGTGTTGCTGTTGGAAGAGATTTTCCAACATTTGTAAGCGAGCAATAATAATATGCAACAAGACTTGAAACACTGCAGCTTCCACCATTTGCATCAAGGTTAAGTGTAAATCTTATTGACAATGTTTGACTTGATGTTGTGTTTTTAAGAACTCCAGTTGCAACTTCTTCTGTTGAAACATTATAAAGAGTTGACCCAGTTGTAATTGCAATTGCAGTTGAGTTCTTATATGGTGTTTTAATATATTTAAGAGCTGCCGAAGTTCCAAAATTTAACATGTCTGATGAAGAAGTAACTTTAGTCATATCAAAACTTGAAATGTCAAGTCTTACAAGAAGGTTGCAGCCTTGGAACATTGAAGTCATGTTTTTTACTTTTGATGTATTAAAACTGCTTACATTAAGGCTTGTTAAACTTGAACAGTTATAAAACATTTGTGACATATCTGTAACATTTGAGGTGCTAAAACTGCTTACGTTTAGATTTGTTAAACTTGAACAGTTATAAAACATTTAGCTCATATCTGTAACATTTGAGGTGCTAAAACCACTTACATTTAGACTTGTTAAACTTGAACAAGTAGCAAACATAGAATCTATATATTTAACTTTAGTTGTGTTAAAACTGCTTACATCTAGACTTGTTAATGCTGAACAATAATAAAACATAGAATCTATGTTTGTAACTTTAGATGTATCAAAACTGCTTACATCTAGACTTGTTAATGTTTTACAATAATGAAACATGTTCATCATGTTTGTAACTTTTGATGTGTTAAATCCGCTAACATCTAGACTTGTTAATGCTGAACAACTAGAAAACATAAATCTCATGTCTGTAACATTTGATGTGTTAAAACTGCTTACGTCTAAGCTTGTTAAGTTTTTACAGCTATAAAACATCCAACTCATGTCTGTAACATTTGATGTGTTAAAACCACTTACATTTAAACTTGTTAAACTTGAACAGTTATAAAACATAGAACTCATATTTGTAACATTATTTGTTTTAAAAACGGCAAAATCAATTGTTGTAAGTTTTTTAAGATTTGTAAACAAATAACTGCTGTCTACTGGTGCATAAATTGATTTTGCAACAAAAGCAATTTCGGTTGCTGTTGTTCCCTTATAAACTG
>USJH01000115.1 GCA_900554955.1 uncultured Clostridia bacterium
GTTCGCTTGACCCTTCACACGTTCTGCTTGCAATTGGTCGTCCACACGAAGTTGCACACGGTTCTCTTCGTCTTACACTTTCTAAATATACAACCGAAGAAGAAATTGATTATGTTATAAAGAAAGTTCCAGAAATTGTTTCATATTTAAGAAAAATCTCTCCCGTTTGGGACGAGCTTGAAAAAGGAGAAAGAAAACATGTTATATAGTGAAAAAGTAATGGACCACTTCAGAAATCCAAGAAACGTTGGCGACATTGCCGATGCAGACGGAATTGGTGAAGTTGGAAATGCAAAATGTGGCGACATTATGCGTGTTTACATTAAAGTTAAAGACGGCATCATTTCCGATGTCAAATTCATGACATTCGGCTGTGGAAGTGCAATTGCAACAAGTTCAATGGCAACCGAACTTATCAAAGGCAAACCAATTGAACAAGCTCTTGAGCTTACAAACCAAGCCGTTGTTGAAGCACTTGGCGGACTTCCATCATATAAACTTCATTGCAGTGTTTTGGCAGAAGAAGCTGTTAAAGCTGCAGTGAAAGACTATTTTGATAAAAATCATATTGCATATGACGAGAAAAAATATTGCGCCGGCGACTGCCCTTGCCTTCACGACCACAAATAAATTATAAATAATAAAACATCGCTTTTGCGGTGTTTTTCATTTGCCAATTTTAATAGAATGTATATGGACAACAGGTATATTATGTGCTATAATAGATATATATGAATTGGGGGAAAATAATGATACCACAACAAGCTTATAAAAGACAATTGATCTTAAAAAAACTTGACGAAATTGAAAAGTCAAAACCAAGAAAATTTAAGCTTAACAAAAATGTTATATATCGACTTAAAAAAGATGTTGAAATGGAACTTAACGGACAAGTCCGATTAAATGGAATTCCTCAAGCACAAAAAACAAAAATCGAAGCACAAGTCACATCTTTCCTTCACGATTTTGTTGAAGCATCAGAACTTGACGAGTCTAAACTTGAAAGGGGCTATAAGGGCAAAGCAAAGCTCATTTCAAAAAGCAACGATCTTGAGCTTAGAAATACAACAACCGCAATTTTGGTTTCAAAAGCTGAAATTCTTGACCTTTCAGACGAATTTTTGCAAAAAACAAAAGACTGCGACATTGTCATTTCAACAAACTATGATGAAAACTTTACCATTGGTGAAGTGAAACAAATCTATACTTTAAGAAAAAAACTTGGTGCAAGCGGAAGAAGAATTTATTTTTCTGACATGGACAGCAAATATTCAATTGAAAGTGTTCTTCATGCAAATGCAAGACTTTCAACTTGGGCAAGTGAAATTAATAATGCAACATATGACGGAAGAAAATTAACCGAGCTTGAAAAATTCATGGCTGCCTATAAAATTGTTACAAACTTTGCACAATATAGTCTTGAAAATGAAGGCGAAAACCCTGCACTTTCTCGTGCCATTTCTTCAATTTTGAACTATAAAAAAGACGATCAGCTTATTTGTTGCGTTGGATATGCAAGCCTTCTTCAAGCACTTTGCACAAGACTTGGCATCACCTGTGAAGTAACAAGAGAACAAATTTTAAATGGAGACGAAGACTCATCTTCATATATCGGAAACCACCAAACTTGCCGTGTGTTTATCAATGATGAAACCTATGGTGTTAAAGGCTTCTTCCACTCGGACCCTTGTTATGACTCGATCACAGACACAAATCCAAACGGAACACTTCTTTATGCATTAAACCCACTTGATCATTTTTCAACAATTGAACAACATGCAAGAATTTTCAATAATGGTGAACGTGCTTGCTTTTCAGAATATACCCCAAGCGATTATGAAATTGCTGGTGTTCTTGATGACGAAACCATCACAAACCTTTTAAACAAGTCTGGACTCTATCCTTCCCTTGTTGACATTCAAGACTATGTAACACCATTTTCAATGGAAAAAGCGGAAAAGTTCATTAAAAAAGTCATTGCTGACCGAAAAGAAAATCCAAATTTCACAAATCCTGAAGACTATGTTTCCGACTTCGTTTTAAAATATCTTGCAAGGCTTTCAACCGAACAACTTGAAGATTTTCTTGCAAACAAAATCAAACTTAAACAATCTGTAATGATGATCAATCTTGAGCTTGCAAATGGAAAAGCAATGATTGCCGCATATCACGACAATGCTCTTTCACGAATTCCTGTCAAAAAGCAAAAACAAGCAATGATGATTGCTCAAAGTGCAATGTGCAAATCAGGAAAAGAAGCAAAACAAATTTGCGCAAGCATGTTTGAAAAATCTTCTATCAATGCCTTTGCCTATGACATTATTCCTTTGGTTTATCTTGATGCAACAAACCAAACTTGTGAAGAATATAAAAACAAACAAGTTTCATGCAAAAAGCTTGTTGAACGTCTTAAGAATTCATTGTCTGAATATGAACTTAGAAATGCAGATACATCAAGAGAATATCAAGAAGTTTGTCTTCCTGTTGTTAAAGACTGGATTTATCAAGACATGGGAGTGTTTGATAAAATGCAATTCCCAACCGACCTTGACTATTTAAAATATAACCCATGGCTTAAAGATTTGCTTTGTGATGATAATCAAACCTTTGACTCTATGGTTGAATATAAACTTAAAATGCTAAGACTTATAAACCGAACAATCGGAGATTCAGAAATCAAAAAAGCAGCAAATCAAGCCGAATCTGAACCAGGCGAAGAAGAATAAAAAAAGAGCTTTAAAAGCTCTTTTTTATATGTCAAAATTTTTAATTTGCAATTTGATCCATGCAATGATAACCGAGACAACATATTCTTGTTCTTCGTTTGTCAAAACGTGACTATGCTCTATGTGGTGCCATTTTGAAAGACATTCTCTGCAACAAGTTGCAGTTGCATGCTGTGCAATGAAAACCGGGTGCCCATGCATTGGAGTTTGTTTTCCATCTTTAAACTTGCTTTTATCTGCAAGTCTGCTTGCAACGAAATCTTTTGCATGCGAAACAATTGTATCCATTCCCTTTTGCTCGATATATTTTATATCTTTTAAACCAAGTTTAAATGAACTTCTAAACTTAGATTTTTCAAGAGAATTTAAAATGTTTTCAATTCTTCTTTCCATGTCTTCACCTAAATTCATTATACAACATAAATCATTAAATATCTTAATAATAATTAAATATTATCATT
>USJH01000116.1 GCA_900554955.1 uncultured Clostridia bacterium
GCAATTGAAAAAGTAACATTAGTTGACATTAACAATTGTATAAATCGTGTTTTTGACAAGAACAATAAACTTAACATCTTTATGCAAGGCAATTTTGAGGGGCTTAATGTTCCAACAATTGAAGAATATAAAGAACAAATTTATAAATCAATTGAATAAATAATAAGAACAATAAAAAAGAAACTCTTGTGAGTTTCTTTTTTTATGCTTAAAGACTATTTTAGATTACATTGTTTTTTTCGGCCATTTCTGGTGTAAATGTATCTTGAACTTCTTCTTCAACTTTTTGCTCTTCTTCAAGAGAAATTGTTGAAATTGAAACTTCATATGCCGTTTTGTTTATCACAGTCTCATCATTAAGCTTTTTTTGATAGATTCTGCTTTGAATTCGTCCTTGAATTGTTACTTTATCGCCAATTGATAAATCGCCTGTGAAACGAGCATTTCTGCCCCATGCGATGCATGGAAGATAATCACTTTTATTATATGCACGATTAACAGCAATCAAAATGTCAGTAATCTCTCTGCCAAAAGGTGTTGTTCTGTAGATTGGCTCTTTACAAACATATCCAGTCATTGAAATTTGATTCCCATTTTCAATCGATTCTGCTGGAACAATTTCTCTTGCAAAAATTGTAAGAATAAGTTTGCTTTTTTCATTATCAAGCTTGTTATAGCTTCTAAGTTGCCCTAAAATTCCGATTTCTTTATTTTTATCAGCAATTTCTGGCAAAAGTCGTTCTGAAATTGTAATTGGAAGAACGTCAACTTGTGAAGAAAGTCGAGGAACAATCAATTCACATTCGTAAAACCCCTCACCCATAACAGAATGTGAATATACTGGATCGCTTGCAAGTTTGCCTTTAATTTCAACTTGGTTGTTTTTTTCAAAATTGTTTATCATAATACTTCCCCTTTTTAAGGTTTTAAACCTTCTTTTGCACTCCGTTATTGTCAATTGTATAGCCATTTTCCATCACGAGCCCACTAAGATTTACCATTTCGTATCCATTGCTTTTCAAAAATTCAATCACAAGTGGCAATGCTTCCAAAATATGGTCACTGTTGTTGTGAAAAAGAATAATTGATCCATTTTTAACACCGCTTTTAACTCTTGTCAAAATTTGCTGAGCAGACAAACCTTTCCAGTCAAGAGAATCAACGTCCCACTGAATTGCTTGAAGTTTGAGTTTATCACATGTCATAATAAGTTGATCGTTATAGTCGCCATATGGTGGACGGAAAAAACGAACTTCTTTCCCAGTCACATTTGAGATAAGCTTAGAGCTTATCATAAGTTCACTTTCTTGTTGAGCTGGAGAAAGAGTGCTCATTTTTGGGTGTGTGTTAGAGTGTGTTCCAATGTCAAGACCGGCGCCATCAATTTCTTTAATTTTGTCTTGATATTTCTCACTCCAAAAACCAACCAAAAAGAATGTTCCGCCAACATTATTTTGTTTTAAAATTTCAACAATTTTGCTGGTTTTATCCGCACCCCATGCAGCATCAAAAGTAAGTGCAACTTTTTTCTCAGTTGTTTGAACCGAATATATTGGAACTTTTCTTTCGCTATATCCAAAATAAACAGTTTGGGCATTTGTAACTGTAAGCATTGCACAAAGTGCAACACAAACCAAAAGCAAAGTGATAAAAACTTTTATTGGACGAATGGAAAAACATTTAATTTTCATTTCGAAGTTACTCTCCTATTTTATATTTTTTTCTTTGATAATCAAAATAACAGAAAATTGAATTTTGTCGAAAAACCAAGAGTATTGCATGTTCTTGACGATGTGGCTTTTCCTATAATAATTCATATGATAAAGCATTTTTCTTTATGAATTTTTCGCATGAAAAAAAGTGCGCTAAAGCCCACTTTATTTTTTGAAAGTTTAATCAATTACGATTTCAACGGTTTTTGTGAATATTGAATTATTTTCAGTATAAGAAATTTTAAGCATAATAGTTCCAGGAGTCAAACCTTCAATTTTAACACCATCAGTTGTCTTTTCAAGAGCAACACCTTCAACTTCAAATGAAACATCTTTTGCTAAAATTCTTTTAATGCCGATTTGTTCATTTGCAGAATTTCTTACATTCGCTAATATTAAAATGTTATCAAATTTTAAAACTGAACCGTTTGTAATGCCTTCTTGATAAATTTCAACACTATTTATTGAAGAAACAATTCTTTCATTTAAACTTATTTGCAAAACTTGTGATTTTCCATTGTGCGAAAATTCAATATAAGTGTATGCATTGTTGCTTGCAATAAGCAAATTGTCATTAATATTATCAGACTTTTTAGAAATCATTGATTTGTCAACAACAACAGATTTTGTTGAGCCATCTGAATATACTTCTTGAATATATAATCCACGAAGGTCAACCGTTTCACCGACAAATTGATATGTCGTTGATTGTGAAATTTTTGCAGAAACAAGATATGCTGGCTCTGGTGGCTTTTTCAAAATTATAATTGTTGTTGCAACAGCAGCAATAATCATTACGAAAAGCAAAACAAGTGAAATGATAATTGGTTTTTTTGGCGGTTTCATTCTGAAACGTTTAATGTCTTGATTGATTGAAAAGTCAAGAGATTTTTTATATTCACCAATATCTTTTGGGTCTTTGCCCTGCTCGTCTGAATATTTTTGTTTAAGGTCTGCCAAACGACGACGGCGTTCAAGCTCAGCAGCAATGTCTTCTTTGCTCCAACCTTCAAATTCGTTTGGAGCTTCTTCTTTTGGCTTGACATTTGTTTCTTCAGTAACTTTTTTGCCTGCATTAATTTCAGTAAGGTCTTCATAAACAGTTTCTTTCAACGAATTGTTTGACATTCCAAAAATAATGTTTGTTTTAGCTTTTTTAACAGGCTGTTTTTCTTCAGTTGAATTGCCATTTTTTGAGTCTTCAATTTCATTTTTTGCTTTTTCAAGCTCAGAAAAATCAATTTTGCTTACATGAGAGTTAAGTTTTTTCTCAATTTCAGGGTTTTCATATTTCTCTGGCTTAACTGGAGTTTGAGCACTTTCATATTCTTCTTGTTGATTTTGAGAAATTTCTTCATTGTTTGAAGATGGTTGTTCTTCAACTTTTTCTTCTATTTTTTGTTCTTTTTCTTGATTTTCGTTTTCACTTACACTTTCAGA
>USJH01000117.1 GCA_900554955.1 uncultured Clostridia bacterium
ATTCACAAAATTGTCTGCATATTCGGTCATTGTAACAAAACATAAGTCATTATATTTTTTTGTTTTAAATCCATCAAATGCATCTTGTGTGATCGCATCAGTGATTTCTCTTGGTCGGTCGGTTCTATAGTTAAAGAAAATAACCGAATCGCCATCACAAATTTTGCCATTTTCATTTACAACAGTTGGCAAAACGAACTCGTCGGTGCGACAGTTTTCATAGTTCCACAAAAGAGCCTTTTCTGGGTCTGAGATTTTGTTTTCACCTTTGCCATAAACATAAAGGTCATATGCCTTTTCAACACGGTCATAACGTTTTTCTCGGTCCATTGCATAAACTCTTCCACAAACGTCTGCAATTTTAGCCTTGCCATTTATTGCTTCAAGCAAACTTTTCATAAAACCAGCACCACTTTGAGGGTCGGTGTCACGTCCATCTGAAATAAAGTGAATATAAATCTTTTTAACTCCACTATTATGAGCAATGTCAACAAGAGCTTCAAGGTGACTAAGGTGTGAGTGAACCCCACCAGTTGAGCAAAGTCCCAAGAAATGAAGAGCACTATTGTTGTTTTTTGCATGCTCAATTGCCTTCACAATTGCCTTATTATCTTTTAAAGTGTTCTTTTCAATTTCTTTATTGATTTTCATCATGTCTTGATAAAGAACTCTTCCAGCACCAAGATTAAGGTGTCCAACCTCGCTGGTTCCCATGTGTCCGGGGGTCAAGCCAACTGCTTCCCCGCTTGCGCCAATAAGTGTGTGTGGATATTTATTTAATTTATCAAGATTTGGAGTTCCTTGAAGAGCAATTGCATTGCCTTCGTTTTTTTCAGAATATCCAAACCCGTCCATAATTACAAGTGTAACCATTTTATCTCTCCTTTTTGCATATAAATTTTAGCATTTTCACATTTTCAAGTCAAAGAATTTCACCAAACAATTCTTTCATTCAATTGAAATTTTAGTCTAACATTGCTATAATAAGAAAGCTTTAAGGAGAAAAAAGATGAATATTGTTCTTGTAGAACCAGAAATTCCACAAAATGCCGGGAACATTGTCCGCACTTGTGCCGCAACTGGTTGCAATTTATATATGGTTAAACCACTTGGTTTTGAACTTTCAGAAAAACACTATAAACGTGCAGGTCTTGATTATTTCGATTTTGCAAATGTTTTTGTTGTTGACAGTTTTGATCAGTTATATGAGAAAAATAAAGACAAGCAATTTTTCTTTGCAAGCACAAAAAGCAAAAAGACCTATGCCGAAGTTTCTTATCCGGAAGACTGTTTCATTGTTTTTGGAAAAGAATCATATGGTCTTAAAGAAACTCTTTTAAAAGCTCACTATGAAGATTGCATTCGAATTCCAATGAAAAGCGAACGGAGATCTCTCAATCTCTCAAACTCGGTTGCAATCATTGTCTATGAAGCACTTCGTCAACAAGGATTTTGCGGGCTTCAAACAGAAGGCAAACTTACTGGAAGAAAAGAGAGCTAAAATAAAAAAATGTCAATTTTCCATCATTTTCAATCATGTTTTTGCATTTTTTGCAGTTTTTGAATATATTACACCAATATGAGTGAAAAATATTCATAAAAAATGCAAAATCAATCAATTTAAATATAAATTCAATAAAAAAACACACAAATCAATGTTTGTGTGTTTTTATTTTATTCATTTCCAGGTTCCGGATCCGTATTTTCACTTTGTTTTTTGAACTTGGCAAATTTCGCCATCATTTGTGCATTTCTCTTTTTTCTGAAATCATCATATTCTTCATTTGTGATAGATTCAGTTGCATCTTTTTCAGGTGCATAGAACTCTTCACCCATAAACTCGCCCGCAAAATCATTTTCCCATTTAAATTTCTTGATAGTGTTAAGATCGCCTGAAATTTCAAACTCTGAAAAGTGAGAAGCCATTTCTCTGATCAAAATTGCAGTGTTTGAATCAAGATTTGAAACGTCAAGTTTTTCTTCAGACAGTGCTTTAAACGTAAGGTCACTAACAAGCTTTTTGTCATAATGTTGCAATCTCACGTTATCATCAATTTTATTTGAAACATAAGTTTCAACATCTTCTTTTGATGGGTGTTTAACAATCGAACAAACATAATCATCTGGAACAAGCAAAGAGATTTTGTCACCATTAAGATTTCTATAGCAAAGAGCATATTGCTCAGTTCCAAGAACACGTTGTGAATATTTCTCATAAAGTGCATTGTTATTTTCACGATCTTTATAAAGAAATCTTATTTCAACAACCTTTCTATCATCATCTGGAGCAAGTTTCTCAAAGAAAACTTTGAAAGGCTCTGGATCAGCCTTCACAAACTTTTTATATTTTGGCAAAATTCTTGCATAATATAAAAGCATTTGAAAGCGATCTCTTGGTTGAATGTTATATTTCTTTATCGCACGAATTGCATGTTGTTTGAAATAGTCATAAAGAAGTTGACCTTCAAGTGGTTTATCATTCTTTGCAACACGAACAACTTTGTTGTTCTCATCGCCAGACTCAACAAGATATGGCGCATATGCTTTTTGAATCACATCTTTATCAGCATAATCATCGCTTGTTTTATATTCCCATTCAGTAAGTCCACCACGACGTTGTTCTTCAAGTTTATATTGAAGAGACTTTGAGCTTATCATTCTCTCAGCCATAACAATTTCAGACTCAGTTCCAATGTTTGTTCCATTCATGAATGGATCATAATCATTTAGCATGCGAACAAATTTTCCTTCTTTAACCGAACCGAGAGTATATGACAAAATAAATCCAATTTTATCACGTTTTGTTCGTGGAATGTTTGCGATTCTGCGGCGAAGCTCTTCTTCATCTTTCGCAAGAACCGAAACAACTTTTGCCATTTCATAACCTTGCCCAGTGTGTCCCATTTTAACAGCGGCAATATAACAATTAAGTGGCTCACGAATGCCTTTTCTTCTTATAGTGTTAATTTGTCCACGATAGTTCAAAACAACACTATATTCTTTGTCTTTGCTTTCTTTAACATCACGTTTTGGTTCCATATCTTTCCTCTATTAAATATATAATATCACATTATCAAATCAATTTCAATAGTAAAAAAGTCATATTTTGCCAAAAGCCACACATAAAACACAAAAGTAATTTAAATT
>USJH01000118.1 GCA_900554955.1 uncultured Clostridia bacterium
ATAGTTCTTTAAAATTGTAAATATTGTATCATTAATATCGTTTAAAAATGTTTCATCAATGGTGTTAGTAAAACATAATAACTTAATATATTTTTCAATTGCCCCACATGATTTAGACCATTTATTTATTTCTTCATTATTTGTCAGTCCAGAAAGTTCAATTATTGAGTTTTGCAACTTTGAATATTTAACAATGCTTGTATTTAACATAATTAAAGATATATTTCTTACATTATCCAATATTCCGAGTAAAAGCCTTCTATTGTTTATATCAACATAATTAATAGTCGGTAATACTTTTAAAAAATCGTTCAAAAATGTAACATTATTTTTTGTCCACTCATACACCATATCTACATTAACTTTTTGTGACTTTTGTTTATTTGTTAAATAATAATAATATGTATCAGCCCCCCTTAACATTTTTCCTTCATCCGTATCAAGACAATATACAAATTTCCCATTCTTCTTCGTTTCAAATAATTCTTTAATCTGGTTTGTATTAGGAATGAGTTCCCATTCCCAATCCTTAAATAAAACCCCACCAGCTCTTTTATCAAAAATTGTAAAACAATCTCCATGTATATGGTTTCATTGATTCCAAATCTCGCCAAATTTTTATAACTACTTATTTGTCTTTCAACTTCCGCCAATTGTTTAATATAAAAAGACCTGTCAAACTCGTGCAAGGTTATTTTTGGAATATCATCTCTGTTCAATTATTTACCCCCCCCCCATAAAAATATTCTATTTTTATTTTATCATATTTACCTATATACTGTCAAAAAAATCAAGTAATGTAATTTTGAGAAGGAATATAAACTTTAAAAGCAAACGGCTATCATCGTTACAGCCCAGAAAAAGAACCAGCAAACGACTAATATTCACAAAAAAAAGAAGTGGAAAAACCACTTCTTTTTTTGTGTGCACTTTATTATTTTGAACTGCCAACACCAAAAATGGCACCCATTCCTGTTGGAATATAGATGTTTACATATTTGCTGTTTGTTGTCAAACGAGTTCCTGCATCTGCAACATTTTTGTCTGAACCTTTAATGAGAACTGCTTTGTTTTGTGGGGTTCCACTTGCGATTGCTGCGCCAACTGCTTGAGCAGTTGAAGCATCAACAAATTTTCCAGTTAAAGCATCTTGGAAATAGATATTTCCCGCTTCTGGTCCACCAGATGTGATTGCATCTGCAAAGTTAATTTGACCCATATAGTTCAAAGATGTTTTCATCATGTCAAGACCATAAGTTGTTTCCTCATGGTTTTCACCTGTTGCATAGAATTTGTTATATGCTTCTTGGTTGTCAAAGAAACGAACATAACCTTGAACACGGCCAGTTGAAACAGTTTCTTCATCTGCTTTAATGAGAGCGACAAGGTCAAACACTTCATATTTCTTTGATGTTCCGCCCTCGTCGATATCTTTTGTTCCATGGCTCAAACTCTTTCTGATTGTTGCATTTTCAACAGCATAAATTGCTGAGTTTGCTTGTGAAATTTGAGTGATAATGTCTGTTGCGCCATAGTTGGCAAGCCATGGAGAAGCAGTTGTAACTTTTGATTCGATTGTTGAATGGATAACATCAATTCTTGAAATCTTTCCGCCGTCTCCGCTTGTATTTGCGCCAACATGGTCTGCAATGATTGCAGGTCCACTTGCATGTTTAAACTCACTGTCACGAATGATTGTGTGTTTTGCACCCCACATATAGAACAAGCATTGATATGAATAGTATCCACGACAGCTATCAACAACATAATTGCCTTCAAATTCACTGGAATTTTCACCATATTCAAAGAAATATCCAATATAGAAATTGTTTGAAATTGTGTTATTTCCTTCAAAACTTATACAATTATTTTTCATCATAAGCAAACCGCCAGAGTTTGTGATTGATTCTTCTGGATCTTCTGAAAGACCACCATTTCCAACAAATGCAACATTCTTCCATTTGGTTGTTGTTTGTTTTGTGAAATCTTTGTTTTCATTCGCTTTGCGATTATAGAAAGCACAGAAGTGTGATGTGATGATTTGTTGTTCTTTAACATTAACAAGTTTGTTTGCTTTTTTATCTTCACCAACCATTTTTGGGAAAGCACTGAAATCTACTGTAAAGAAGTTACCAATAAATTGGAATTCATCTCCATCACTAATGAAACGTTTATAAAGTCCATAACCATTTCTGTCAATTGTTGTTCCCAGCAATGCTTTTTGTTTATCAGCACCGAAACTGCTGAAGTTTTCGCTGTTTTTATTCCAGAAAACTTCTGCTGGAACATCGTTTCTTGTAACTGAAATGTCACTTTGCAAGATAACAGCATTGATAGTTTTTCCAGCAACGCCTGCTTCTTGTTTGATTGCAGTCCAATCAAATACTTTTTCGTTTCCTGCTGTTGAGTTGTCATATGCAGAAAGTTCTTTTGCAGTGTAAACGTTGAAAGCATCAATAACTTTCACTTCTGCGGTGAAAGAAACGTTTGCTTCTTCCATTCCTGCTGCTGGGTTTGCCGCTTTAACAGTAATGCGGAAAGCCTCTTCTTCGGTTGCTTTGTCTTTAAAATTGAAAGTTGCATCTTCTGTGTTGATTGTCATATAATCTGCAACATCTTCATCTGAAAGAACAACCCAGTTTGAATATATCAAAACTGAAACAGTTACAACTGTTCTAACCTTTTTAAGACCGGTTAAACGGTTTCCTTCAAGGTCTATACCAGTTGCTTTAATGCGGAAATGGAATGTGTTTTCAGTTCCGGCATAGAGATAATCGTTATGGTTCATGAATTCGATTCTCTCGTTTCCTGTTGCGTTCTTCTTTGCATTGAACTCTTGAACAAGTTCACTTTCAAGGCTGATTACTGAAACAACGTCTGCTTCAGAAGCAACAACAGTGATTTCCACATCAAAAGAATAGTTTTCTTTTGAATAGGTGATTGTCAATTTTTTTGTGCCAACAGTTGCAGTGTCAACATTTGAAAAACTAAGGTCGGCTGCTGTAACTTCTTTGGTTGTTTTATCTTTATAGGTCAAAACAACTTCAGTTGCGCTTGTGTCAACTGTTTCACCTTTAACCACGGTTGTGATCAAGGTTCCGTTTTTAACAACTGC
>USJH01000119.1 GCA_900554955.1 uncultured Clostridia bacterium
ATTAAAATCAAATTTAATTTTAATTTCCGCATTTGTGCCAATTTCACAAACAGTAACAACCGAACTTAAAATATCACTTGTTATAGTTATATAATAAGTTGAATTTTCAACTGGGTTTGTAAAATAGTAACGACTTCCTTGTTCGCCTAATGGGAGAACCGTATATGGGCCATATTCTTTTTCAATATTAAAATTAGCATATAAAGAATTTGCATAATCATACATTTCTTTTGGAATTGTAATATTTTTCTCGCAAACTTTTGGCGTATACAAATATTTAAAACCTGTTGAATTAAAAGACAACATATTTTCTGTTGTTGCTCGATTTTTTATTTCAAAATTGGATAAATTTAAAAGAGAAAGCTTGTTACAATTATAAAACATTCTGTCAAAATTCATCACTCTTCTCGTATTAAAAACCGAAAGGTCTAGAGCACTTAAATTCGAACATCCATTAAACATGTCTGACATGTTTTTTGTATATCTTGTATCAAAATTCTCAAATACAATATTAGATAATTGCGTCATTCCAACAAAGCATGAAGACATGTCATCACCGGCATATATTGGCCTCATTTTAGAATCTTCCGTATAAAAAATCACACAAGTTCCCTGATCGCATGCCTTATATTTTATTACACAATTCCCTGAACCTGCATCAGCTAATGATCCATTAATTGTAAAACTTTTATTATGTTTACATTTTAAACGAGAACTATATGTTCCGTTGTTTAATTGCGAATTTAAAGACGTGTCAGACCTAAATTGAATCATTCGCATTTGCGAAACTTCTCCAATCGAATAAAACCCGCGGACATAACGATCTACTGCTTCTTTATATATATCAAACCAATTTTTGTTAAAAACAAAATATTCGCGATAGGAATTCTCTTTTGTATTTATATCTAAAAACTTTGCCCATAAATATATATTTCCATCAATTCCTGTAATTGTATTGTTTTCAACAATATATTTAGCAAGTCCATAACAATTAGGATTTTCAAACCAACCATCAAAAACATAATCCCCACTTGTCCCAACACTAGCATGAATGCTTATGTTGTTAATAGTAGACCCCGTATATGGAAATATCTGCTGTGCAGAACCACTTAAAGTTTGATTATTTATTGAAACTTTTCCATCTCCATCTGCATATAGATTTACACTTACCGTATAACAAATTGTAAAATATATAATTGATTCGTTCAAATCTTCTTCTGTTATTGTATAATTTAAGTCAGTTATTTCAGGGCTTTCAAACGTTTCACCTTTAACAACTTTTGCAAATGTATATTTTCCGTTTGGTGTATATGAAATAGTAATTGTGTCACCTAGTTTCTTTCCAACATAACTTCTGACACCTTGTGTTGAGCCCATAACACCGCCTTCAGAATTGGTTCCAGAAAGATTAGAAACTCTCACTCTTATTTTCGCAATAGAGTAATGTGCAAAAAGTGTGAAACTGCAAAGCTGATCGTTTATTGTTGTTGATTTTATACATAAAGAAGTATATGTTGTTTCTTGATTTAAAGAGTTTTCTTCTATCATTACATTTTCAACAACAATTTTATTTAAGCCAAATTCTGTAACATCAAGTGAAACAACATATGTGTGACCATTCACAAGGTCTTGAATGTCATAAATGACATAGACATCATCGGCATCTGCATTCAATCTAAAATAAATTTGTTTAAGCTCTTCCGTTTTTGTGAAAGTTGTGCTGAAATGACCAGTTGAATCTGCCCACAACATGGTTCCGCCATCTGTTTCAATAAGCGAGTCATTATTCCACATTTGAATTTGAAAACCCGCTCTTGTGTTTGTTTTTGCTGGTGTCAAAGTAATTTTTTCAGCAGAAGCAACCCCTTGATATGACCCAGTATGGTTTGTTAAACTAAAATAGTTTCTGCTCCAACCAAAAAGCTTGTATCCAGTGCGATAAGCAGAAGGAAGTGTTCCAAATTCTTCACCATAGCCAACATTTATCGACTCTGTTTCGCAAGTTCCGCGTGTTGGATTGAATGAAACATTTGAAACTCTTTCAGAAACACAGATCTCCCAGTTTCCATCAGAATTTTTTTCGGATTTTAAATATATTTTGTTTGAAAGTGTAAAACCATTAATTGTAAGAGTAGAAAGGTCTGGTTCAGAGTCTCCACCCTTCAAAATCATAAACACTTTATCAAGAGCCAAAGGTTTAACAGTATATGAAGGCACTGTTCCACCCCAGTCTTCAACAATTATTCTTGCATTTTCGTTTGTAATGGCAATTGTTCCATTGATATTTGCTGCCATTTTTGTATAAATTGTTCCAGCATTTGAAATGTTATCATAAACATTTCCACCATAGATAGACATTGTCCCTTCATTTACAATTGCATCTGCATTTGAAGTTGAATTTTCTTTTCCAATTGTGCCGTTAGACATTGTAAAAGAGCCAATATTATATATGTTTGACCCATTTGAAGTTGCTGTGTTACCAAAAATTGACCCGCCAGTCATTGTTGCAGAAGATGTTTTATCAATATAAATTCCGCCACCGTATTTGCTTGTGTTCCCTGAAATTTCTCCACCAGTAATTGTTAACGAACTGTTTGCACCAACATCAATTCCACCACCAATTTCAGAAGAAGAGTTGTTTTTAATATATCCACCATTAAAATTTAAAGTTGAATTATCATTAATTTCAACCCCACCACCATATGAAGTGGCTGTGTTATTTCTTATTATTCCCCCACTCATTGTCGTTTGAGCACTTTTCCAAAGATAAAGAGCTCCACCGTGCATGGTTGCAGAGTTGTCATAAATTGTTCCATCTTTCAACAAAAAGTTTCCACCAACAACCATAACTCCTCCACCATACGAAGCACTCGACTTGCTGATTTCACCACTATTCATTGTATAAAGAGAGCCACTGCCAACATAAATTGCTCCGCCATGAATGGTTGTTGCACTTGCAATAGAAAAAGGATTAAGGCAACAAAAAAGTCCAACAACAAACATTGCTGGAACCATTAAAGCAAAAATCAATTTTGAAATTTTATTTTTCATGCCTTTCCTTATAAAAAAATCGATAAATTTACACATATATTT
>USJH01000120.1 GCA_900554955.1 uncultured Clostridia bacterium
AAAAAAACATAACTTCAAAAGCAATCATTAAAGCATTAAACGGAATTGAAGAAAGCAAACAAAAATATGCAGTAATGGCTGAAGAAACAGTTAAATCTGCAATTAAAAATGTTGATAAAAAAATCAAATAGAATGTAAAATTTAGAAAAATAAAGAGAGTCATGGAAAAAATGCCATGGCTCTTTTTGTATATTTTTGCCGAAAAGAAGCAAACTAAAATCAAGGAGGCATTATATGAACGACTGTTTAAAAGCATGTTTGCTTTCAATGGGAATTGGTTTTGGTGTTGGCATTTATATTGGTGCAACAAACAAAAAAATCCAATCAGGTGCAAAACAAGCGAAAGAAATGGCAACAGAAAAGCTTGAAGAAGCCAAAGAAAAAATTTCTGAAATCACAGAAAATTTAAGCCAAGATGAAGAGTCTTCACAAAAAAATCAAGGCAAAAGCAAACAAAATAAATCTTCTTCTTCAAAATAATAGACAATAAAACAAATTTTTGCTAGAATACACTTGAAATGGCAAAATGCCATAAAGGGAAGGGAAAAGTTTGAAAAAAATTATTGGTCTTGACATTGGAACTGTTCGAATTGGCATTTCAACAAGCGACATTCTTGGAATGATTGCAAGTTCATATGAAGTGTATAGAAGAAGAAATCTTTTTCTTGACGCAAAATATATGGCAAGCCTTGCTGAAAAGCTTGATAGTGACACTTTTGTGATTGGACTTCCTCTTAAAATGGACGGAAGCGAAGGTGACTCTGTTAAAATGGTTAAAGATTTTGCAGAAGAACTTGCAAAACACACATCATACAAAATCATTTTTCAAGACGAAAGGCTTTCAACTGTTTCGGCTGAAAGAATTTTGCTTGAATCGAACATGAGAAGAGATAAAAGAAAAAATGTTATTGACCAAGTTGCTGCTACAATTATTTTGCAAAATTATTTGGACAAAATCAAAAAGTAGTGTATAATAGAATATAGAAAGTTTAAAACTTTTGTCAAAACCCATAAAAAGGAGAGTAGTATGGCAAACGAAAACGAAAACAAATTTGGAGAAGATAAACTTCCAAAATCAATTGATCACATGCAAAATGACGATGATGATATCATCACTCTTTTGACAGCTGAAGGTGAAGAAGTTGATTTCATTGAAATTGCAGGAATTGCATATCGTGGAAATTATTATGTAATTTTGCAACCTGTTGAACTTCTTGACGGAATGGAAGAAGATGAAGCTCTTGTATTCAAAGTTTCAAGAGGAAAAGATAATCAAGACAAGTTTGAAATTGAACTTGACGATGCAATTATCGATGCCGTTTTTGAAGAATATAACAAACTTCTTGACGAAGCAGAAGGCAACGGAAAGAAATAAGCCATTAAAAATATAACACATGGTTTCAAGAAATTGAGATAGTTTTTTCGCAAGGAAAAAATTATCTCTTTTTTTATGCAAATTGGACAAAATATCTTGATTTTTTTCACGAGATATGATATATTCTTCGTATCACGCACCCGTGCGGATATTTTGAACCTTGCGCAAAAATCTTTGCGTCTTCAAAATAGGTGAAGTGCGGGGTGGAAATAAAAAAGGAGGAAAATATTATGTCAGTAGTATCAATGAAACAATTGCTTGAAGCTGGTGTGCATTTTGGTCACCCAACAAGAAAATGGAATCCAAAGATGAAGAAATATATCTATACAGCTCGTAATGATATTTATATTCTTGACCTTGAAATGACAGTTAACTGCATTGATGAAGCTTATGCTTTCATGAAAGAAGTTATTTCAACTGGAAAGAGTGCTTTGTTTGTTGGAACCAAAAAACAAGCAAAAGATGCCGTTGTTGAAGAAGCAAAACGTTGCGATATGTTCTATATGGGCAACCGTTGGCTTGGTGGAACACTTACAAACTTCAAAACTATCCGTGGAAGAGTTGACAGACTTAACAAACTCAACCAAATGGAAAAGTCTGGAGAATTTGATTTGCTCCCTAAGAAAGAAGTTATCAAACTTAAAGCTGAACGTGATAAACTTGAAGAAAACCTTGGTGGAATCAAAGAAATGAGAACTCTTCCTGGTGTTTTGTTCGTTGTTGACCCAAAGAAAGAATACATTGCTGTTCGTGAAGCTAGATCACTTGGTATTCCTATTATTGGTTTGGTGGACACTAACTGCGATCCAGATGACGTTGATTATGTTATCCCTGGAAACGACGATGCTATTCGTGCTGTAAAACTCATTGCTGGTGCAATGGCTGATGCGGTTATCGAAGCTCGTGAAGGTGAAGAAGGTCTTGCTAAACGTAAAGAAGCTGAAGCAGCTGCTCTTGCAGAATCAAATCCAGAAGTAGCTGAAGCAGCAAAAGAAGAATCTGCAGAAGAAGTTGAAGCAGAAGATAAAGAATAATTTAATGGGAGAATGATTATGGCTTTTACCGCTAAAGACGTTGTAGAACTTAGAGAAAAAACAGGCGTTGGAATGTTTGATTGCAAAAAAGCACTTACAGAAACCAACGGCGACATGGAAAAAGCAATTGTTTATTTGCGTGAAAAAGGAATCGCAGCTGCTGCAAAACGTCAAACACGTATTGCTGCTGAAGGTGCAGTTTTTTCTTACATTCACATGAACGGAACAATTGGTGTTCTTTTGGAAGTTAACTGTGAAACAGACTTCGTTGCAAAGAGCCCTGCATTCCAAGAACTTGGACACGACATTGCAATTCACATTGCAGCTGCAAATCCAAAATGCGTTACAATTGATGAAGTAGATCCTGCAGAACTTGAAAAAGAAAAAGAAATTTTGAAAGCTCAAGCTCTTAACGAAGGAAAACCTGCAGCAGTTGTTGACAAGATGGTTGAAGGAAGAATCAAAAAATATTATAAAGATGTTGTTTTGATGGAACAAGAATATGTTCGTGATCCTTCAAAAACAATTTCACAACTTATCAGTGACGCTGTTAACAAAATTGGTGAAAAAATCTCTATCAGAAGATTTGTTCGTTATCAAATGGGCGAAGGCTTGGAAAAACGTAACGACAACTTGGCTGAAGAAGTTGCAA
>USJH01000121.1 GCA_900554955.1 uncultured Clostridia bacterium
TTCTGAGTGAGCAAAGATGTCCCAAATGAATTGCATCTGCTGTTGGGTCAATTCCAAGATAGAAAGTCATTGGCTTTCCATTTAAAAGTTCTTTAAGTTTCTTTTCGTCGGTTGTTTGATAAATAAGACCACGGCCCTTTAAAAAGTCATATAAGTCTAATCCGTGAATTTTCATATAGTTTTCTCCTTTATGTTTTATATAATTTACCACACTTTTTTGTTTAAGTAAACAATTAATAAAATTTTTATGTCATTTTTCTAGTTGTCGCCAAAATTGTCCGAGCCTTCAGCATCTTCTACACTTTCAGCAACACTTTCTTGCTTCAATTCTGTTTCAGCTGGCAAAACATTTTCAAGCGAATATTTACATTCTTCTTTTTCCATTTTTGAGAGCATAATTGCCATTACTGGCATCATTGCTGCACAAATCACAAGGCAAATTTTAATTCCAAGAAGGTCAAGTGTAAGCCCCAAAATAAGCATAAGTGAATATGTCACAATTCTTGAAATTGTAAATTGAAGTTCGATAATACAATTGTGTTCGGCAATGTCTGAATAGTGACCAGTTTTCTTTATAACAAGGTTTCTTTCGATATCAATTCCGTTTGCTAAAATGTTAAGGCAAATTGCATCAAAAATTGTATAAACAATATAAGTCCATTTGTTCATGAAAAGAGTGAATCCCACAATTGACAAAACAAGAAGAATGCTGAGAGACAAATATAGTGGAGTTCTTGATCCTTCTTTTGTGAACCTCTTGAACAATATTAAACTTACAATTGAAACAATCGCACTTATAGATGTGAAGATTCCAAGTTTAAAGTTTGTTTTGAAAGTGTAAATTGTAATGATTGAAAACAATGTTGAAAAAATTGTTTTGAAACCATAGAGCCATGAAACGTTATAAACTCTCTTAATTCGAACCATGTCTTCATTTTTTCTTTTAAGAGATTTTAAATATGCGAAAAAGTCAAATGAAGAATTTTCTGGTCGTTTAGATTTGATCAAAAACGTAACACCAAGTTGAATTATAATGATTACAAGAACATATATTGCCGTTACATAGAAAGTTGACGAGTCAATCAAAAATCCCATTAAAATTGGAAAAACAACCCTGACAACTTTGTCCAATACTAAACACAAAGTTGAATAGTGTGACATTGTTCTTCGTGGAACCATCTCCCCTTTCAAAACGTTATATGCTGCATGGAACACACCTTCTGAAAGACCATAAAGAGCACCAGCCAAAACAACATATTTTGAAAGTTCTTTTCCAACAAAAATAACCATCACAATAAAAAGTCCATAAAGCAAAATTCCAAGACGATATATCCAAACTCTGCTTGTGCGATCAACAACATAGCTCATTGCAAAATATGAAATTCCAAAAACTGCAAACTGAGTGATGAAATAAATTGCAATTGAAACAATCGACTTCGAAAGTGGATTTTCTGCATTTACACTTACAATATATGAAATCAGAAATGTTGAAGCAAAAATGCTTACAATCACAAAAAGCATGTGGCTGATTTGAAGCCCTATTGATGCCTTGTCAACTTTCTTTAAACCTTCTGTGCTTGGTGAATATTGATATGCCATTTCGCTTCCTTTTATCATTTGATAACAGCAGTTTAACACATAAAGAAAAAAATCACAAACCAAAACAGCAAAATACATCACTTTTTTGCATTTTTGTTTGCCAACAAGCAAAAATATGTTATAATGATATCAGAAAAATTAAGGAGAATTTCTATGGGCTTTATCAAAACCAACCTTTTAAAAACAATTGAATGGACAGACAATTCGAAAAACACTGTTCTTTATAAATTCCCAATGGACGGAAGAGAAATTCAATATGGGTCAAAACTCACTGTTCGTGAATCACAAGTTGCAATTTTCATGAATAAAGGAAAAATTGCCGATGTTTTCGGACCTGGCATGCACCTTTTAAAAACAAGTAACCTTCCTATTTTGTCACAACTTCTTGCTTGGCCATATGGTTTTAAATCACCTTTCCTTGCAGATGTTTTCTTTGTTAACACAAAACAATTCACTGCTCAAAAATGGGGCACAGCAACACCAATCACAATGCGTGATAAAGAGTTCGGAAGCATTCGAGTTCGTGGATTTGGTTCATATGCTTTCAGAGTAACCGACCCTGCCCTTTTCCTTAAAGAAATTGCAGGAACTTCTTCAACTTTTACAACTGATGATGTTACAGGATTTTTAAGAAGCCATCTTGTTTCTTCAATTTCAGATACAATTGCAGAAGCAAAAATCAGTGCACTTGATATGGCAAGCAACCTTAACGAATTTTCACAAACCGCCCTTGAAAATGCAAAAGAAACATTTGAAGAAATTGGTTTAACACTCACAAAACTTATTGTTGAAAGCCTTTCATTCCCAGAAGAAGTTGAAAAGGCAATTGATGCAAGAACCTCTGTTGGTGTAATGGGCGACAAGATGGACGATTTTGTTAAATATCAATCTGCAAAAGCTGTTCGTGACATGGCAAACAATCCATCTGGAAGCGGTGTTGGAGCAAATATTGGTGCTGGCCTTGCACTTGGCGAAATTATTCGTGAATCAATTTCAAACAAAAAAGCCCCAAAAGAAGTTACAATTTGCCCAGCTTGCAAAAGCGAAAACAAAAAATCTGCAAAATTCTGCAGTGAATGTGGCAAAAAACTTGCAGGTGCTGGAGTTTGCCCAAAGTGTGGAACTAAAGTTTCAGCAAAAGCAAAATTCTGCCCTGAATGTGGAACAAAAATTTAAAAAAATTAAAAATAAAAATACCGCCAGTGATGTCGCAGAGCAGTTGTCAAGGATAAATGAGCAGCTTGCAATCAAAAATCGCCGCTCACGCCGGATTTGGAAAATTGTTGCCATTATATTGGCGGCTATAGTTTTAATAAACATTTTCATTGCCGTGTTTTTTAGCGTTCCAAACCTCAATGAAGGTATTCCGAGCAATCAGCCAG
>USJH01000122.1 GCA_900554955.1 uncultured Clostridia bacterium
TTCAGTCTTATTATGGGTTTTGGTTGCACAACAACGGCAATCATGACAAGCAGAAACCTTGACAACAAAAAATTGCAACAGAGAACATCTATTTTGCTTCCTTTCATGAGTTGCAGTGCAAAACTTCCAATTTTTGCAGTTATAGCAAGCACGTTTTTTACGAAATATAAAGCTTTGATTGTTTTTTCGCTTTATGTTTTTGCAATTTTGATTATGATTTTGGTTGCAATGATTTTTGCGAAAAAAGATAAGGGAGAAGAAGAACAAACTTTTTTGCTTGAAATGCCAAAATATCGTGCACCTAGTCTTTCTAAAATTTTAAAAAATGCTTTAACAGCAGGAAAGAATTTCATTGTTCGAGTTGGTGGCGCAATTGTGCTTTCAAGCATGCTTATATTTTTGCTTTATAATTTCAATTATAAGTTGCAATATGTTGGAGATAATAGTGAAAACAGCATTTTATATATGCTTGCTCGAATTATTTCTCCGGTTTTCAAACCGCTTGGATTTGGAAGCGTTGGAGCAACAATTGCAATTTTTTCGGGCTTTGTTGCAAAAGAAATGGTTGTGTCAAGTCTTGCAATTGTAAACCGTGTATCGGTTGATATGCTTGCTGTGGCACTTGCAAGTTCTTCAAGTGCGGTTCATTTTTCACCGCTGTCAGCAATCAGTTTTCTTGTTTTTGTTTTGTTATATACTCCTTGTGTCTCAGCTTGCATCATGATGAAAAAAGAAGTGGGGCAAAAGAGCATGTGGCTTTCAATTGCACTTCAAATTTCGGTTGCATATGTTTCTAGTTTTCTTGTCTATAATATGATAAATAGCATTTTGTCAAAACAATATGGATTTTTCGCAGGACTTGTTATTTTTGTTGCTCTTGTGGGATTTGTTATGATAAAATATTTAAAGAAGAAAAAACTAAGCATTAAAAACTGCGAAGGCAATTGTGCTTCGTGTTCGAATGCAAAGGAGTAAAATGGAAATTCTAAATTTTCACGGACAAGATAAGAAACTTGTAAAATATTTGTCAGAATCTTTTCCGAAAATGAGTTATGCATCAATTCAAAAACTATTAAGACTTAAAGACGTTAAAGTCAATGGCAAACGAGTTGGTGATAATGTTGTTTTAAAAGATGGTGACGAGCTTTATGTTTATGCATCTGAAGAAATGATAAACGGAATCACCCTTAAACCGGTTGTTGTCTATGAAGATGACAATATCATCATTTGTGATAAACCAGTCGGAATTGAGGTTGAAAGCGATAAATATAATGACCTTACATTATCGGTTAATGCATATCTTAAACAGAAAAATCAAAAGGCAAGTCCTGTTCATAGAATTGACCGCAACACACGTGGACTTGTTGTGTTTGCTAAAAATAAAGAAGCATATCATGAACTTCTTGATGCTTTTAAAAGGCGAACCATTGATAAATTTTATCTTGCAATGTGTGTCGGTCGTCCGCTTAAAGATCAGGATCATCTTTATGCATATTTAAAAAAGAATCCAGAGTCTAGCATGGTTTATATTTCAGACGATCCACTTCCAGGATATGATCCAATTGAAACAGCATATAGAGTTGTTGAAAGATATGAAAACAAAACTTTGCTTGAAGTTGAACTTATAACTGGCAAAACTCATCAAATTCGTGCACACCTTGCACATGTTGGACTTCCGCTTGTTGGTGATGGGAAATATGGCAACAATGCAGTGAATAAGTCGTTTGAAGCAGATGGGCAAGCATTGATTGCATATAAGATTTGTTTCAGATTCAAACCAGGCGACAAACTTTATTATCTTAACAATAAAGTTATAAAGCTTGAAAATGCAAAATTTTAAAATGAATAAAACCAACCCCCTTGGCAGATACTAGAGCCAAAGGGGGCTTTTTTATGTCACTTAGTTTAGGAATTTTGTCGGCACTTATCATTTTGCTTATGTTTGGTGCGGGGCAAAGAATTTTAGACCAAATGCGTCTTAATGACAAGCAGGCGATTTTGGTTTTATTGTCAATCGTAATTGGAATTTTAATTCAACCACTCTTTATTGGAAAATATTTTTGTTTCAGCATTGGTGGATTTTTGATTCCTTTTATAATCTGCATCTATATGCTTGTTTCTGCTGGTTGGAGCCGAGATCTCTTGCGTGCAACAATTGGAACACTTTTAGTTGCTGGAATAGTATATGGTCTTGAATGGCTTCTTCCAGCAACCACACCAGAAGATATTGTTATTGATCCAATGTATATTTATGGAATTGTCGCAGGTGTTGTTGCATATTGTCTTGGAAGAAGCAGAAGAAATGCTTTTGTTTGCTCGGTTCTTGGAATAAGTTTAGCAATGACAATTCAGTTTATTGTGTATCGGGTCACCAACAGTTTTTGGTCTTGGTGTTGGTGGTGCATTTGGAACAATCATCATTGCAACAATTCTTTCAGTTGGTCTTTGCGAATTTATGGGCAGAGCTTTTGAAACTGCAAAGAAAGATGAAGGAAAAAAAGAATTTAATTTTGAAACACACACATATGACAGCGAGAAAAACGGAAAATTAAACAGCAATGGAACGAAGGCCATTAAGGTTAAAGATAGCAAAGATGGCAAAATTAAAACTTCTCAAACACACAAACTAAATAAGAAAGCAAAGGAGAAAGCATAATGAAGAAGTTTTTGAATATTGTTTTAACATTTGTGTTGGTGCTTTGCGCTTTTTCTCCTCTTTGTTTCAGAGATCAAGGGCACAATCATGGCAAAAGAGTAAGAGCAGAAGGCGAAACAGCAAAATATTATACTGTATATGACTATGCTTCACCAAAGAAGGTTGTTTTTGTAAAGGGTGAAGGAATTTGTGTTGATGACGAATATTTAAGTGAAGATAATAAGCTTTATAGAATTGTTGAAGTTGACAACAAGTCAA
>USJH01000123.1 GCA_900554955.1 uncultured Clostridia bacterium
ACGGCAAGCCCCCCCGAACCTGCCGCCAGCCAAGTTTTTTGCTTCTTTTCAAAAAACGTGAAATCACTCATAAACATAACGAAAGCAACAAGTAAAAAGCTGAATGCAACAATCCACTGATATGATGCTCCCGCAAACGTTAACGAGCCAAAAATCTTGCCTATTATTGTGACAACATACATCAGCCACTTAAAAGCAACAAGTCCGAACCCAAAAGGTTTAAAAATTGCACCAAAAATTGAAAATGAAAACATTATCATGAATGCAATGCTTGCAATAGGGATTGCAAGAATGTTCGCAACAATAGAGAAAATTGAAAGATTTTTAAAACAAAGTGCAAGTGTCGGAATTGTTCCAATTGTTGCTGAAAGTGCAATTGCCAAAGCACTTGAAAGTTTATTGTGAAAAACACGAGACAACCATCTTTCAAAAGTTTTTGCAAGCAAGATTATTCCAAGAACTGCACCAAAACTCAGCCTGAAACCTGCCGAATAAATTTGAAATGGACAAATTAATAATACAACAATGCAAGCAAGAGAAAGCGATGAAAGCCCATCATATTCTTTTCTTCGCATTTTTAGATATAACAAAACAAAAGTCATTATAAATGCACGTGTGATTGAAATTGTAAAGCCACACAAAAGTGCATAAATAAAAACAACCGGGACAACAACAAAAAATTTTGTTTTATCATTTGCCTTGCAAAACCCTAAAATGAAAGACAAAAGTGTAACAATAAATCCAACATGAAGACCACTGACTGCAAGCAAATGTGCAATTCCACTTGCTTGGAAAACTTCGCTTATATCTTCATCAAGTTCCCCACGATCGCCAAACAACATTGTATATGCAAGTTCGCTATAATTTTCATCAAGCCAATATGAAAGCGAGTCTTTAATTGAAAGTTTATATTTCTGTGCAAGGTTTCTATCTTTTGTTCCAATAAGTGTTGCATAGCCTTCCGACCCATAGCCTGTTAAACTTACATGTTTATTGGCATAATAAAAATATGTTTGTTTAAAAGAAAATTTCGGTTTTGAAACATTCACCTTTGAAATTATTGTTGATCCAATTTCAAAATCTTTGCTTCTACCATCATCTGCTTCAAGATAAAGCATAACCTTCCCATTAACTTTCTTGCTTTCGCCGTTAACAATAACATAGGCATGGTCAAGAGAAATGACATATTTTCCCTTCTCTGAAACATAAACATCTTCACACACTCTGCCGTGAACATTATAAAGTCCTTCAAAATTATTGGTGTTTGAAATTATCTCAGCATTAGTAAGTGTTAAAAGGCCGCCAAACACAAAGGCAATTAAAACCGAAAACACTTTGAAAAGCTTCATGTCTTTTGCTTTAACACTTTTCACAATAATCGTAACAATTGCTAAAACCATTGCCACAGCCGACATTACAAAATGAAAAACGTCTGCAATATAAAACCCTGAAACAAAAACAATTCCAGCGATCAAAAACAAACAAATTGAAACAAGTGGACGATAGTTGAACAATTTTTTCATGCCTTTATTATAGCATAATCACATTTTTTAACAATTGTTTGCATAAAAAAAGTGAGCCAAAGCCCACTTTTTGAAATTATTCTTCGCTTCCTGGTTCGTTTCCATGTTCAATTTCAATTTTTCTTGAACCTTTTGCAGAAACAATTCTTGCTTCATCTTCTTTTGGGAAAACTTTTTTATATTGTGTTCTAACATTCAAAATCTCATCTTCAATTGGAAGAGAGAAGATTTCAGATGTTGTCCCATTTGCATGGCGAACAAAGAATTTGTCAATTCCAGGATAAACACTAAGATCATAAAGATAGTCACCAGTTGCAAGCACCAATGTGATATAATCATCACTATAACGACTTGCACTTTCCAAAACACCGTTTGCAGAAGCAGTTGTTCCATCGTTAAAATATTTCTCAATAACAACACGATCACCAATAAATTGATTATAAAGCGAATATTGTTTGTCATTTGAAATGTCAACTTTTGCACGATTATCTTTTTTGTAATTTTCTTCAAACAATTTTTTTGCTTTTCTCATTGTAGCTTCATCATTAACAAAAAGTTCTGTTCTTGTTTCAGTAATAATTTTTTCGATAAAGAAGCCTTTTCTGAGTTTTTGCTTTGCAAACAAACTTCTGCTTTCTTTTGTTAAATTTGTATTGAACACTGCTGAAACGTCTGGATATCCCCTCATTGCACTTTCAAATTCAGTGTTATAATCAAGAATAAGTGCATCTGGATAAATTTCTCTAATTCTTGCACGAATATTAATTGGTGAACCATATTTGTTAAAACCAATAATTTTTACAAATCCTCTTTCTCCGTTAATATTGTGAAGCATCATTTTTTGATATTCATTAAATTTCATAATATTCCCCTTAAAACTTTATATATTATGATTATACTCCATGAAATAGCTTCAGTCAATAGTGACTTTTAACAAAAGCATCAATTGCGAGAAATTTTCAAAAAAGCCAAAAAAACTATTGCAGTAAAGAAAAGATTATGCTATAATCCATTTCGTTAACCGATATGCCATCATAGTCTAGCGGTTAGGACACCAGCCTCTCACGCTGGGGACCGGAGTTCGATTCTCCGTGGTGGTACCAAAAACAAAGAACACCTACAAGGTGTTCTTTATTTTTTGAGCCAACAAGCAGATTTGAGCAAAAAGTTCATCTGACAGGCTTGTCAGATTGCACTTAAAGATGTTTACGTGATAACAAAAGCAGCAGATTTACTTGGATTTTTAAGATAAAACTTTAAAATAAAGTTCCCGATTGTATCTTGCGTTACATCGGGGTTTTTATTTTAGAGTTTTAGCAAAAAAGACAAGCAAAGGTGCGATTATAAGTGCCGGCGGTTCGTTCGAGAGCCGGAACCCCTACT
>USJH01000124.1 GCA_900554955.1 uncultured Clostridia bacterium
GTTCCTTCATTGAAAGAAGTGTTTTGTTTTTTTCCGTTGTCGGAAATTTCAATTTTATTGTTTGAAATGTTAACAAAAAGCTTTGTGGCGTTAGCATGGCGAATCGCGTTTGTTGCACATTCTCTTATAATTTTAACAAGGGCTTTTGCTTTTGGTGTTTCTTTTGGTATTTCACCTGAAATTTCAATATTAAAGCCAATCATTTCAAAGGCTGTTACAATGGAATTTTGCAAATTTTGAGCCTCGGATATATCCTCATTATCAATTTCGTCAAGCATTGTTTTTAGCAAACTTTTAACGCTGTTTAGGTCAAAAGTTTTTTCGTCTATAACATCTAAAATATGGTGTAAAATAAACAATCTTTGCCCGATTATGTCGTGCAACTTGCTTTTAAGCGACAAAACTTCTCTTTGTCTTTCAATCTCATCAAGATTTTCAATCATTTGCAAAATTTCTGATTGTTTTGTTTTAAGTTCGTTTTGTTTGTTTTCAATCTCAGTAGTTGTTAAATATTCTTTTGTAATATCAAAAGCATAAATTTGAGTTTTTGATTGTTTAATCATTGAAAATGAATATACTTTTTTATCTAAAAACACCAAAATATTTTGCTCATCTATAATTTTGAAATTTTCTCTTGACTTAAGGCTTTGCCAGATTTCAAAAGAACTTTGATTTTGTTTGATGTTTAGTTTTTCAAGCAAGGTTTTCATTGCGAGGTTTTCATAAACCACATTAAACTCACTTTCAAACATCACAGCGGTTTTAAGCCCATCTAGTGCTTCTTTAAGAGAATAATAATTTATATTGCTTTTTAGTTTAGTTAAAGAGTTTAGTAAAATTGTCAGCGATTTTGCAAATAAATATACAACGCCAATGACTATGAACACAGCTGAAAGTGTTTCATTTGCATATTTCCAAAATGGCAAAAGCATAATTAAAAATGGGAAATCCATTGCAAATTTATAATCTTTTTTTGCAAGCATTAGCCCTAACTCGAACACTAAAACCAAAGCACTATAATACGCTAAAATCTCACAAATTGGTGTGTTTTTAAAATTAAAGAATATAAATGCCCAAACAACGCAAAAAGCAATATTTAAAACTCTGCAAACAACAAAAATATCAAATTTAAGTTTGCGATTAGAAAACATTTCACAAAGTAATGTAATTGTCATAAATATGGAAGAAACAAACAGCAAAATAATCATAAGAGACTGCATTTCGTTGTTTAAAATGGATAAATAACTCATTTGATTACCTCCTTAAAACAAACGATTGTGCTTTCATCTTCCAAAGTAAAATTGCATTCCATTTTATATTCGTTTGGTAATTTTAATTCTGGTTTTTCAAGCCTTATATCATCAAAAGTAATTTCAAATTCCCAAACATCTCGCTTTTTGATTGTTAGCCAAATATCTAGGTTTCCTTTTTTAATTTTTGTAAGTAATTCGTTGTAAATATCATAAAACTTGCCAGCTATGCTAACTGGAATAGGACATTCATCAAGTCCAATACCAGCATTTATATTAAGCCATTTAAGGTCATTAAAACTTTCATTGAACAAGAGTTTTAATTCATCTTTTGTGATTTCTTGTTTTTGTTCTGAAAGAAGAATAAGGCTTGTTTTTCGCTTTAAATAGCCCACAATGATTTTTATTTCATTTAAAGTTTCTTTTGTCTGTTCTTTGTTTTCAGTGGTTATCGTTTCTGGCAAATTGTTTAACAATTCTTCAAGCATATTTTTCTTGTTTTTAATCTGCTTTTCCACTTTATCTAAAAGCAAGGTGTGTTGTTTAATTTGTTTTTCTTTTTGCAAAAGTTCTTTTTTGTTTTCCAAAATTTTGTTTATATATTCAAGTTTTTCATTTTCGGTTTTAAGTTCTTTTTGCAAAGATTTAAGTTTTTCAACATCATTAAGCACCAAAAGTGTGCCAGAATTTAATTTTTGTTTTTCTAGTATCATATTGCTATTTGCTTTTTGCTTGCGATATTGCATATTTTGATATTCAATATCTTGCTTTTCATTCACTATTGCAAGTGGCACATTGCATGTTTCAAAAAATTCAAAATATGCTCCGCTGTTTTTGACAAGACCACATTTTAGTGAGATATACACAAGCATTGTTCCTAAAATTGTGTAAACAAGTGTCATGTCCGAAAGATATGGAACAGCAATATCTGTCACAACATATAAAATGCTATAAACTAAAACTAGTAAAATAACAACACTTGGCAAAATCTTTTGCTTTATGGTTGTTTTTTTGTTTGAAAAAGTATAAAACAATACAATTGTAGTTAAAATTTCAAGGAAAATAAAAGCATAAATAATAAAATAGCCAAAGTTGTATTTATAATCGCTTGGGTGCGAGCCAGTGCTTCCTTCTGGAAAAATAAACACAAACTCGTGAAAATCGTTTGTCAAAACAAGCAATAATAAAAGTAGAGATATTGCAAGAGAAATTATGGCAAAAACTCTTTTATATATTTGGTTTTTAATATAAATTTGATTGTTTGTAATAAACCACATACTAGGAATAAAAAGCAAAGGAATATACAAAAGATACCAAGTATAATCATTGTTATCATTAAAAGCCGACACTTTATCAAAAATCTTTATGCATAGCCAAAAAGCGAACAAACAAAACAAAATGATAAAATATATTTTTGTCTTTTTATCAATTGTTTTAATAATTGCACCAAACATCACAATGGATAAAATAATAGCCACCACACAATAAATAAAAACATTTGCTTTTTTATTGCTTTCAGTGGGGTCAGTTTTGCCAAATACAAGTGCAAAAATTATGCAAAGCACAACACCCAGCATAACCCCAGCAACTATTAAGTTCCTTTTGCAAAATATTTTATTCATATTCGTATTATAGCATAAAAA
>USJH01000125.1 GCA_900554955.1 uncultured Clostridia bacterium
GGACAATGCAAAAAGAAAAAGCTATCTGTCACTTTCAAAAGCTGTTTTAAAAGCAATTACTCTTGGGCTTGACACTCTTGGAATTGAAACTCCAAAAAGAATGTAGGTGGAAAATGGAAAATAATAAACCAAAAATGTTGCTTCATTCTTGTTGTGGGCCATGCTCTTCAGCTGTAATCATGACACTTAAAGATGACTATGATATTACAGTTTTTTACTATAATCCAAACATCTATCCAGAAGAAGAATATCTTCATCGCAAAAGTGAGCAAATAAAGCTTATTGAGAGTGTGAATAAAGAAGGGGAGAACATCAAATTTTACGATTGTGAATATGACCCTGAAAACTATGAAAAATATGTTTGCGGGTTGGAAAACGAAAAAGAAGGCGGAGCACGTTGCACAAAATGTTTTGAGCTTAGACTTTCAAAAACTGCAAGGGTTGCAAAAGAAAATGGATTTGATATTTTTGCAACAACTCTTACTGTTTCTCCACATAAAAACGCACCACTTATCAATGAAATTGGAACAAGAATTTCAAACGAGATTAAAGTGCCATATTTAGTGTCAGACTTCAAGAAAAAAGATGGTTATAAAAGGTCAATTGAACTTTCAAAAAAATATGATTTATATCGCCAAAAATATTGCGGTTGCAAATATTCAATTTGGTGGTAATCTTTGTTCCGGCTCTCTACCGAACCGCCGGAGCGTCGAAACACATGTTATTATTCGTTTTTAGCGAAGCTAAAAAGCTTCATTTGACACATGGTTTCTTCTTTCCCCACAAAACTTCCTTGAAATTTTGCTGGGGCCCCGTTATATTACGCACCTTAATATATCTTTTTTGCTAAAAACCCCAAACACGAACCCCGATGTAACGTAAGATACTATCGGGAACCCTGTTTGGGGTTTTTATCTCAAAAATTTATATCAATCTGCTGTTTGTCGTTTTCAAAATTTCTGCTTAATTTAATTATAAAATGTAAAGGGACGTTTGCAGTCTTTTTTTGAAAAAAAATGAAGCACGCTATAATGCGTGTTTTTTTTTTTATTGAAAAAAAATAATTATTATCTTTTTTGTCAATCATTGTCGAAAATATAATATTTTTAAAACTGTGGCAAATGCTAAAAAAAATATAAACCTTTAAATGTCTAAAACACGATAAAAGGTGCAAAAACATGCAAAAGAGAAATATTCCATGTTTTGTTGTTTTGACCTAAAAAAACAAACAAAAACAAACGTTTTTTGAAAAAATGTGTCGAAAAACATTTGACAATGTGGGTGGGTTATGGTTTAAAATTAATAATGTAAAAAAGTGTATAAGTATGACTTATACAATCGAAAAAAAATCAAAAATGTAAAAATATTGATTTTGTGTTTGAATTTATCAAAGGAGCCGCCTTTATGAAGAAATTTCGAAAAATTTTATTTTCATTTATAATGTCGTTTGCACTTGTATTTTCTGCAGGTGCAGTTGTTTTTTCTCAATTTGACAATCAAACTGCTTTTGCGGCTGCAAATGGTGGTTCGGTTTATGTTGGAAACAACTCAACCTATGTTTTAGAAGGCAGAAAAAGTGTTTGCGGATTTAATGCAACAAATGGTGGCGGTGTTTATATCGCAAATGGCGGAACTTTCAAAATGACCGGCGGTGATATTTTTGCAAACAAAGCATCAATGGGTGGCGGTGTTTATATTCTTTCTGGCGGAACATTCAATTTATCTGGCGGTTCAATTTCTCAAAACCAAGCAACTGATAAAAATGCAGATGGAATAACTCATGGTGGTGGTGTCTATTCTGCCGGAACCTTTAACATGTCTGGCGGAAGCATTGTTGAAAACATTGGAAACGGCATTGGCTATGGTGTGACAACAATCTCGGGCGGAACAATTGCAGGAAATGGTGAAAACGCAATTTATGTTGGTGGCGGAACTTTAAAGGTTAATGGTGGAACAATTGTTGGTAACATTGAAGGGAAAGCATCAAGTGTTGCAATCAGTGGGGGAGAAATTCGTGGAAATGTTTCAACAAACTCTGTGACAGGTGGAACAATTTATGGAACTGTTAAAACCAATGTTGCACTTTCAATTTATGGTAGTGCAACAATTCTTTCAAACGGCACCTATGCAGTTTTAAGTTCAAGCGGAGATATTACAATCAACAAAGCAAAAATTGTTGGTGATGTTAAAGCGGAAAGTGGAAACATTCACATTTATAAAGGCTCTGACATCACTGGCAAAATTATCATTTCAGACCCTACAAAATCAATCACTCTTGAAGATTGGACAACAGATTTTGTTCCAACCTATACACTTGATTTTTCAAGCTTGACAAGTGTTGATGAAACAAAAGCATATTTTGTTTTTGCAAATGTGATGGGAACAGCTGCAGACACAAGCAAAATGACAATTGTTGCTCCAGATGGCTATAAAGCTGTTAGCAAAATGGTGAATGGAACAAACGGAATTTATTTCGAAGTTGAAAAAGTTGACTTCCCATCAAACTGGAAAACACAAATTGGTTCTTCAACCTATATGACAACAACTGTGACCCCTGGAAGCATAACAAGTTTAAAGTTTGTTTCTTCTGTTCCAAGCGGATACACCAAAATTGGAACATTTTCAACAGGTCTTCAAGTTTATAAGGGAACAACAGCAACCGACATTGCTTTTGTTGGGAAAAATATTATGGCTCCAGCAAAGTCGTCGAGTTTGTTTTCGGGAATGTCAAAGTTAAAGACTGTTGATTTTTCTCAGTTTAAAACAGGCAATGCTACTGATATGTCAAATATGTTTTATAATTGTACAAGTTTAACAAGCCTTGATTTAAGTGGTTTTAACACGGCAAATGCTACAGATATGAGATATAT
>USJH01000126.1 GCA_900554955.1 uncultured Clostridia bacterium
TCGGTATAAAAAAAACGACTTACAAAAACACGTAAATTTTCTGTAAATCGTTATTTTTAGTTTGACATGGTTTGACAAAAATTATTCATTTGTTGTCAATCTTTTATTCTTCTTTTATTAAAAAATGTTGTCAATACATTTTATTAAATTATTAATTTATTTAAAGGTCAAAGATAGTCAAATTTTAAAAGTGGGTGAAACATTTTTGTTTAAATTGAATCTTATTTTAATTAAGTATTAATCAATCAAACGCTTATGACGTAATCCTTAGATGAATTTTTATAATTAAAAATTGATCATAAATAAATTTTTGCCAAATTTACAAATTTTATTAAATTAAAATTTAAAATTTTATGATTCTTATCAATTCGTCTGACATAGCACCTTTATGACTGGCACCGTAATCCATGCAATTTTTACTGACTTTTTCCGACTTTTGCGGCACTTTCACAATTTTAAAACATGTGAAATCAAAATATATTTACTTTTCATTTTTATATGAATTTCTCAACAAAAAAAACACACCATGCAATTCTAGTGTGTTTTTTATGTTTTCTCTACCCTATTTTCTTGGTAAAATTTTATCTTTTCCACCCATATATGGACGAAGAACTTCAGGAATTGTTACAGATCCATCTTCTTGATAGTGATTTTCAAGGAATGCAATAAGCATTCTTGGAGGAGCAACAACTGTATTGTTAAGAGTGTGAACAAGCTGATTTGACTTTCCGTCTTTAGATTTATATCTAATTTTAAGACGACGAGCTTGTGCATCTGTCAAGTTTGAGCAAGAGCAAACTTCAAAATATTTCTTTTGTCTTGGAGACCAAGCTTCAACATCAAGGCTTTTATATTTAAGGTCTGCCAAATCACCTGTGCAACATGCAAGTGTTCGAACAGGAATTTCCATTGATGTGAAAAGTTCAACAGAGAAATTCCACATTTTATTATACCATTCTTCACTGTCTTCAGGTTTGCAAAGAACAATCATTTCTTGTTTTTCGAATTGGTGAACACGATAAATTCCACGTTCTTCAATTCCGTGAGCTCCAATTTCTTTTCTGAAACATGGGCTATATGATGTTAAAGTTAATGGAAGTTTCTCTTCTGGAATGATTGTATTCATGAAACGTCCAATCATTGAATGTTCACTTGTTCCAATCAAATAAAGATCTTCACCTTCAATTTTATACATCATGTTTTGCATTTCATCAAAACTCATTACGCCATCTACAACGCTTCCATGAATCATGAAAGGTGGAATGCAATATGTGAAACCTTTATTGATCATAAAGTCTCTTGCATATGCCAAAATGGCACTATGAAGACGTGCAACATCGCCAGTTAAATAATAGAAACCAGTTCCCGATGTTTGTCTTGCCGCTCCGAAATCTGCACCATCAAGATTTTCAATGATATCAGCATGATAAGGAATTTCATATGAAGGAACTTTAGGCTCCAAAAATCTTTGCATTTCAACGTTTTCAGAGTCATCTTTTCCAACTGGAACATCAAGAGAAACAATGTTTGGAATTTGCATCATGATGGTTTTAATTTGTTTCTCAAGCTCTGCTTCTTGATTTTCAATATCAACAAGCTTTTGATTAATTTGTTGAACTTCAGCCTTGATTTTGTTTGCTTCTTCAATTTTCTTTTCTTTCATAAGCATTCCAATTTGAGAACTGAGAGCATTTCTTTTTGCACGGCAATCGTCACCATCTTTTTTCATTTCACGAAGCTTTTTATCTTTTTCGATCACTTCATCAACAAGTGGCAACTTTTTGTCTTGGAATTTTCTTCTAATATTTTCTTTTACTTTTTCAGGATTTTCACGAATAAGTTCAATTGCAATCATAATCTTTCTCCAATTTGTTTAATAATTGATATTTTACACTTTTTGCATTAATAAATCAACAAAATTATAAAAAATATACACTTATTGCCTATTTTACAAATACTAATCAAAAAAAGTTTTGCAACTGTTCGCAAAATACTTTACAATCATTTCAAAAAAGTTGTAAAATATAAGCATGAAAAACATATCATATTTTAACGAAAGAAATCATAAAAATACAGTTGCACTGAGAAGAGTTTTAAAAGAACTTCCTGAATTTTGCTATGACTTTTTCACTGGTGTTGAAAGTCGAACAAGTGCACTCACCCGCCTTAATTATGGCTATGACCTTAGAATTTTCTTTGATTTCATGTTCAATGAAACAAATGCTTTTAATGGTAAAAACATTAACACATTGGAACCTGAGGACCTTAACAATGTTAAATCTCAACACATTGAAAGATTTTTAAGTTATCTCTCTTCATATGAAGACAAAGACGGCGAAATCAAAACCAACACCGAACGTGGAAAAGCTCGAAAACTTTCAACAATTCGTGCATTTTTCAAATATTTTTATCAAAAAGAAATGATAAATCAAAACGTTGCATCAAAAGTTCCAACACCAAAACTTCATGATAAAACCATTATCCGTCTTGACCATGAAGAAATTCCCAAATTTCTTGATGAAGTTGACTCTGGCTATGACCTTTCTGGACATGCAAAAGGTTTCCACAAAATCACAAGACGCAGAGACCTTGCAATGCTCACCCTTCTTCTTGGAACCGGCATGCGTGTAAGCGAGTGTGTCGGTCTTAATGTTGATGATGTTGACTTCAAAAACAATGCATTGAAAATTACTCGTAAAGGTGGAAACCAAGTTGTTTTATATTTCAGTGATGAAGTTAAAGTTGCCTTATTTGACTATGTTGAAGAGCGAAGTCAAAACCCATATTTAAAGGAAGAACCTGCTCTTTTTGTTTCACTTCAAAACAAGCGAATAACTCCAAGAGCTGTGCAAAAGCTTGTG
>USJH01000127.1 GCA_900554955.1 uncultured Clostridia bacterium
AACAAATTAATAACATGAGTTTCGACGCGGCTCGGTAGAGAAGCGGAACAATTCCAACTTCTGCTTGGATTTTTTATGAGCCTTCTGTTACATTCGAAATCTGCCTTATTTTATATCTAGTTATCGCTAAATGTTTTTACTAAAATATTAAATTTTCTTGAATTTGCTTGACCAAGGCTATGGGTGATAATTTATAATATATGATGTAAAGGAATGAATATGAAACTGAGAAAAGGAATTTCATTGTTTATTTTCATGATGGCGGTTGCTTTGTTTGCGCTTGTTTTTTCTTGTGTTTCAATTCTTAATTTTGGACTGGCTGAAGATGGCGATAACAAAGGAGTTGGCTTATATGTTGGTAAAGGTTCTACACTTGAACTTGAAAACACAACGATAAGTGGGTTTCATGCATCTTCAAGCAACTATGCAATTCATGTTGCAAAAGGCGGAACTCTTGTTTTAAATAATGTAAACATTAATGGAAACCATGAATATGGAATTTATAATGCCGGAGAGATGCACATTTACGGAAATGGTATCATTGATGATGCCATTTATGCTGAATCTTCATTTTCAATTGAAACAACAGCAAGTGTTACAAACGACATTGATCTTGGTGACAATGCGGTTATCACAATTGAAAAATATAATGGAACATTGTTGCTTGATGGCATATTTTTCAGCAACACAAGAAGTGCTGGAAAAGTTCTTGTTTTAAAGTGTGAAGATGGCTATGTTCCAGAGTCTGTTCCAAGTTGTTTTGGAAGTTATAGCAATGAGTTGAAACTTGAAATGGAGAATACTGGCGAAAATGAATATACGGTTTCGCTTGTTTATAGGCCTGCAAGCTTTCCAATCACATGGAAGGATCAAATTGCAAGCACCAACTATATGACAACAACGGTTGACGCAAGTTCTTTAACAAAAATTGCATTTGAAAAAGATGTTCCAACAAGTTATAATCAGATTGGCGAGATTGATGGGAACATTAAAGTTTATCAAAACCCAAATGACCAAACCGACATTGCGTTTGTTCACAAAGCTTTAATTGCTCCGGCAGATTGCTCAAGACTTTTCTATAACCTTTCAAACTTGAAAGAAATAACTTTCAACAGTTTTGACACAAGCGATAGTTATTCTTTTGCTTGGATGTTCAGGGATTGCACAGCTCTTGAATCGGTAGATTTGCATATTTTTGAAACTTCAAATGTTGTAAGCTTAGACTCAATGTTCAATGGTTGTTCTTCGCTTCAATCTGTGAACCTTTCAAGTTTCGATACTGCAAAGGTTGAAAACATGGGGTGGATGTTCAACGGCTGTGGAGTTTTAACTTCAATGTCATTCACTTTTGACACTGCAAAAGTAACCAACATGGCGGCAATGTTTTGTGGTTGTGCGTCTCTTCCAGCTCTTAACCTTAACGATGGAAAGTTTGACACTTCAAACGTTACTGACATGGGTTCAATGTTCAGCGGTTGCAGAAATCTTCTTTATGTAGATTTTGGAACAAAATTCAGCACGGCAAATGTGACGAACATGAGCTATATGTTTAATGATTGCTCAACTCTTAATGGGCTTTCCAACATGACGTTTGACACATCGAAAGTTACAGACATGGGAGCAATGTTCAAAAACTGCTCATCACTTCCATCATTAAATTTTCGTGACGACAAATTCACAACCGAAAATGTGACAACGACATCTGCGATGTTCGAAGGTTGTTCGTCGCTTCAAACTCTCGACCTGGGAAACAAATTTAACACTTCAAAAGTTACCGATATGAGCTGCATGTTTGATGGCTGCACAAAGCTTTCTGCAATCAGTTATGACACTTTAACAAATTGTTTAAATTTTAACACTTCAAACGTGACAACAATGGCTGCAATGTTTAGAAATTGCCAATCTCTTTCAACCCTTACTATTGGTGGTTTCGACACAAGCAAAGTAACGAACATGGATTCAATGTTCAATGGTTGCAAATCAATCAAAAGCTTAACTCTTCAATTTGTGACAAATGCGGTTACAAACATGGGTTGGATGTTCTATGGTTGTGAAAATTTATCTTTCCTTGATATTTCTTGGTTTGACATGAGAAATGTTACAAGCTATGATGCAATGTTGTATTTTGGGGAAAATAATCATATTAAAACATTAAGGAGTCCATATAATAATAAAGAATTGCCATTTGTAACTGCTTCAAGAATGTGTTACAAGGGTGATCCTGAAGACCCTAGAACATCGGTTGAAAGGGGAACATCAAGTGTATATTATAATGCTTGCATTTATCTTCCTAGAGATTGGAAAACTGAAATTGCTTCTTCAACCTATATGTCTGAAACAATTTCATATTCAAACATTGAATGGTTAGAATTTTTATCTTCATTCCCAGAAAATTCTGAAGTTGGAGATTTTGATTTGATTGGAACTTTGTCTTCAGGAATTGAAGTTTATAAGGATAAAAGATTTTTCACTAACACATATATCTTTTTATATAACGGAAGCATTTTTGCTCCTGAAGATTGTGGATTTTTGTTTAGTGATTTAACAAGCTTGACTGCTTTTAACTTTGATAACTTCAATACTATGGCAGCAACAAACATGAAAGGGATGTTTAAAAACTGCTTAAATTTATCTGCTTTAATATTCAAATATAATTTCAATACTAGCAATGTTACAGACATGTCTGAAATGTTCAGATATTGTGAAAAATTGGAATATGTAAAATTTGGAACAACTTTCAATACTGCAA
>USJH01000128.1 GCA_900554955.1 uncultured Clostridia bacterium
AAAACGAACACCTTGCAATCAGCATTAAAAAAGACTTTGAACGTTTTAAGGAAAGAACAAAAGAAGAAGAAAGCAAAGTTAAAGACAATGCCGTTTCGGACATTGCTGGAAAACTTATTCCAATTCTTGACAACTTTGATCAAGCACTTAATGCAGATATTGATCAAAACGTTTTGAAGGGTTTTGAAATGATTCAAAAACAACTTCAAAAAGCTGTTGCAAGTCTTGGAATTGAAGAAATCGATTGTCTTGGAAAAGAGTTTAATCCAAATCTTCACAATGCTGTTGCAAAAAAGAAAACCAAAGACAAAAAACTTGATAACACTGTTGCAACAGTATATCAAAAAGGCTATAAGCTCGCAGGAAAAGACGGAAAAATTGTTCGTCATGCAACTGTAGAAATCTATTTGCAAGATTAATTGCAAAAATAATAAAAAATCAAATTTTTAAAAAGGAAGTATAAAATTATGAGTAAAATTATTGGTATTGACCTTGGAACAACAAACTCTTGTGTTGCTGTAATGGAAGGTGGTGAACCAACTGTAATTCCTAATGCAGAAGGTTCAAGAACAACTCCATCTGTTGTTGGTTTCACTAAAGATGGGGAAAGATTGGTTGGTCAAGTTGCAAAACACCAAGCAATCGCAAATGCTGAAAACACAATTCGTTCTATTAAACGTGATATGGGTTCAACAATCAAAGTTAAAGCAGGCGGAAAAGAATATTCTCCACAAGAGATTTCAGCAATGATTCTTGGCAAACTTAAAGCCGATGCTGAAAAATATCTTGGCGAAAAAGTTACACAAGCTGTTATCACAGTTCCTGCATACTTTACAGATGCACAACGTCAAGCAACAAAAGATGCTGGTAAAATTGCTGGTCTTGAAGTTTTAAGAATCATCAACGAACCAACAGCTGCTGCTCTTGCATATGGTCTTGACAAAGGCGCAGATTCAAACGGACAAAAAGTTCTTGTTTATGACCTTGGTGGTGGAACATTTGATATTTCAGTTCTTGAAATTAACGATGGAATTTTCCAAGTTCTTGCAACAGCCGGAAACAACCGTCTTGGTGGTGACGACTTTGATGACAAGATCACTGCATATTGTATTGAAGAATTCAAAAAATCAACCGGCATTGATTTGTCTGGCGACAAAATGGCAATGCAAAGATTGAAAGAAGCAAGTGAAAAAGCAAAAATTGAACTTTCTGGTGTTACAACTTCAACAATTTCACTTCCATTCATCACAGCAGATGCAACAGGTCCAAAACACCTTGAAATCACAATTACAAGAGCAAAATTTGAAAGCCTTATTGAAGACTATGTTAAAGAAACAATCGACCTTGTAAAGAAAGCAATGAACGATGCTAAAGTTACAAATGCAGACATTGCAAAAATCATCATGGTTGGTGGTTCTTCAAGAGTTCCAATGGTTTGCGAAGCTGTTAAAAACTTCTGCGGAAAAGAACCTTTCAAAGGAATCAACCCAGATGAATGCGTTGCTATTGGTGCTGCAATTCAAGCCGGAGTTTTGGCTGGTGAAGTTAAAGATGTTTTGCTTCTTGATGTAACTCCATTGTCACTCGGAATTGAAACAATGGGTGGTGTATTCACAAAACTTATTGAAAGAAACACAACAATCCCAACAAAGAAATCACAAATTTTCTCAACTGCATCTGACAACCAACCTGGTGTAGATATTCATGTTCTTCAAGGTGAAAGAGAGCTTGCAGCATATAACAAAACAATTGGACGTTTTGAACTTACTGGAATTGCTCCAGCACCTCGTGGAATTCCACAAATTGAAGTTACATTTGATATCGATGCAAACGGAATTGTTCACGTTTCAGCAAAAGACCTTGGAACAGGAAAGAGCCAAGACATCACAATCACTGCATCTTCAAACCTTTCAGATGAAGAAATTGACAAAGCTGTTAAAGAAGCTGAAAAATATGCAGAAGAAGACAAAAAACGTAAGGAAGTTGTCGACACTAAAAACAGCCTTGATCAAATGATTGCAAGCATTGAAAAAGTTTTGAAAGAAAGCGGCGACAAGATTTCAGAAGAAGACAAAACACGTCTTAACACTGAAATTGAAAGTGCTAAAGAAGTTTACAAAAACAGTGAAGAAATCGACAAGCTTAAAGCAGCTCTTGAAAGCCTTACAAAAGTTTCAAACGAAGTTTTCACAAAACTTTATCAACAAGCAAACCCTAACGGAACAAATCCTAATGGTGGCGCAAACGGTGGTGCAAACACCGATCCTAACAACTTTGGCGACTATACAACAAAATAATAAAAATTATAAAAAATTAAGTTTTAATACGCAATTTCACACAGATAATGTGTGATTTTGCGTTTTTTATGACAGGTTACACAAATTTACACTGTGCAATCTGAGCAAATTTAAAGGAAAGTAAAATGGCTAAAAATTATTATGATATTCTCGGAGTTGACAAAAGTGCATCTCAAGACGACATTAAAAAAGCATATCTAAAACTTGCAAAAAAATATCACCCAGACCTTAACCCAAACGACCCAACAGCAGGTGATAAACTCAAAGAAGTTAACGAAGCATATGAAGTGTTGTCAGACCAAACAAAACGATCAAACTATGATAACTTTGGCGACCCAAATGGTGGAGCATCATCATTCGGTGGTGGCGGAGCTGGAAATGGTTTTGGCGGCTTTAGTGGAAACTTTGGCGG
>USJH01000129.1 GCA_900554955.1 uncultured Clostridia bacterium
TCGGCAACAAGAGCAATAAACTCTCCATTAGTCGGCTTCTCATTCGAAGAATATACTTTGACACCAAAAACAGAATTGATATTTTCAATTTTTCCACGATTCCATGCAACTTCAATTGCATGACGAATTGCACGTTCAACCTTGCTTGCAGAAGTTGAAAAACGTTCTGCGATTGATGGATAAAGTTGTTTTGTGATTGAATTGATAACTTCAGGATTATCAATTGCCATTTTAATTGCTTCACGAAGGAAATAGTATCCTTTAATATGAGCAGGAATGCCAACTGTAATAAAAATGTTTGTAATTTTCTCTTCAAGTTGTTTATTTCTCGATTGATCAAGAGTTGTTGCAGTTGTTTTTTCGGTTTCGTTTGCATTTGAAATTTCACGGCTGCTGCTTGTTGTTTCATAAAGGTCAATAATCCTTTTAAGCACGATAGATGGAACAACAGGTTTAACCATATAATATTCAACACCAAGGTTCATTGCTTTTTGCACAAAAGTTTCACTTGAAAGTGCACTTGTAACAATAAACTTGCATTGTGCACCGTTCTTTTTTGCTTCTTCAATTACAGTGAAACCATCAATTCCTGAAAGCAAAATGTCAAGGACAACAACATCTGGTTTGTTTTGAAGAATATTATTTAATGCCTCTTCCCCATTATTTGCAATGAAAATGCTTGATACATTTTCGTTTTCTTCAAGCAAAGATTTTGCAGAATTTAAAAGCTCTTTATTTTCATCTGCGACTAAAACACTAATTTGATTTTTCATTTCTTTTCCCCTTAAAAATTATGTTTGTTCACGAACAAGGACATATTAGCACAATTAAAAGCAAAATTAAACAAAACACTGCAGCACAAATTGCCGAGTTCTGGTTGAAAATGGTCGAATTTGTCAAATTATGTAAAAAATGCTTAAAATTTTGTGATTTTTTAATTTTTAAAGAAAAAGATTTAGAAACAAATGCATAAAAAAAGAAGCATTTTCATGCTTCTTAAATTTTATTGATTTTTAGCAAGTTTTTCTTGCAAAGTTAAAAGTGCTTTCTTGTTTTGTTCAAGTTTTGCTTTTTCACTTTCAACCAATGCTTGTGGTGCTTTTTCAACAAATCGTGGATTTGAAAGCATTTTTTCACTTCTTTCAACTTCAAACTTCATTTTATCAATTTGTGCTTGAAGTTCTTTCAAAAGTTCAGATTTGTCTTTCTTTTCATCAAGCAAAACAAACTCGCCAAGAGAAGAATAGATAACTTTTCCCTCTCCTTTTTGATTTGTTAAAACAACAGTTGCAAGTTTTTCAATTTCGTCTTTTGCACTTCCAAGGCTTTCAAGAGAAGCAAAATATACATCACTTTTAACATTCGATGCGATTTTTTCTTCAGTTTTTGCATTTCTGATAAGTTTAATTGCATCAATAATTTTTTCTTGCTCTTCAAAATCTTTTTTATAGTTCGAAACTGAAAATGTTTTTGGGAAAGATGAAACCATGATGCTTTCGGTTTCCTTTTTATAAAAGTCCATATGTTGATAGATATATTCAGTTACATATGGAATGAATGGGTGCAAAAGTTTCAAAATATTTTCAAAAACAAAGTTCAAAACACTAACGGTGTTTTTCTTATCTTCCCCACCACGATAAATTGATGGTTTTGAAAGTTCAACATACCAGTCACAAAAATCGTTCCATGCAAAGTTATAAACATTTGTAAGAGCCAAACCAACATCAAATTTTTCAATGTTTGCTGTTACAGTTTTAATTACTGATGAAAGCTTTGTTAAAATCCATTTATCTTTTGTTTCAAGAATGGCATGTTTAATGTCAACAAGTTCTGTTCCCTCGGTGTGAAGAGAAACAAATTTGCTTGCATTCCAAATTTTATTGATAAATGCACGGGCATTATCAACCTTAACCATAGAGAAACGGCTGTCAATTCCCATTGCCATGTCTTTGATAAGTGCAATTCTAAGAGCATCGGCACCATATTGCTGTGAAACTTCAAGTGGATCAACACCATTTCCAAGGCTCTTGCTCATTTTTCTGCCAAGTTCATCACGAACAAGACCGTGAATCAAGCAGTTTTTGAATGGTGTTTTACCCGCACATTCAAAGCCCATATAAACCATTTTTGTTGCCCACTGGGTTAAAATGTCATATGCCGTTACAAGAACACTTGTTGGATAATAATATTCAAGCTCAGGAGTCTTTTCAGGCCAACCGAGTGTTGAAAATGGCCAAAGTGCAGAAGAGAACCATGTGTCAAGAACATCACTGTCTTGAGTGAAGTGTGTGTGACCACACTTGTCACATTTTGTTGGCATTGTTTTTGATGCTATAACATTTTTGCAATGATCACAATAGTAAATTGGAATTCTGTGACCAGTCCAAATCTGACGAGAAATGCACCAGTCTTGAATGTTTTCAAGCCAGTGGAAATAGTTCTTTTCGAAACGTTTTGGGTGAATTTTAAGCTCGCCATCTTTAACAACTTTAATTGCAGGTTTAACAAGTTCACTCATTTTAACAAACCATTGTTCAGTGAGCATTGGTTCGATTGGAGTTTTACAACGTTCGCAAAGCCCAACATTGTGAGTGTATGGTTCAACTTTTTCCAAAAGTCCAAGGTCTTTAAGGTCTGCTTCAACTTTTTCCCTTGCCTTCTCAATTGGAA
>USJH01000130.1 GCA_900554955.1 uncultured Clostridia bacterium
ATAAAATAGTATTTTAGTCCAATTTGGCATTTAAACGTGTGCTTGTCTTGATACAAGTCGGTGCCGCTACGCTCCACCGAATACAATCACACAATAATAAACTAAATTAAACCAGACAAAAAGCGAAAGTGTTGGTAAACATAACACACTTTCGCTTTTTGCTGTTATTTTTTCTTTTCTTTTTATTATGGTAAACAAGTATTCTTTGTTATCAAGGTTAAAGTGTATGTCGCCATTGGCGACAATCCTTGACAACTTCAGTAATATTTGTTTCTTTTTCAGTTAAGAGAAAGTAAAAAAACACCTTAAACATAGTTGATTAAAGTGTTTATTTTGCTAGTTTCAAACAACATTGACTAACAGCGAGTGCTTTTATATATTGTTTTACACAATAAAGTTTACGATTCTGCCTGGAACGTAAATAATTTTCTTTACGACTGTATAGTCGATTGCAAGTTTGTTTTCAGCTTTGATTTTTTCAACAATTTCTGCTTGTGAAATTGTTTTTGAAACAGTGATTGTTGTTCTAAGTTTTCCGTTCACTTGAACAGGAATTGCAATTTCATCACGAGTTGTTTTGCTTTCATCAAACTCTGGCCATTTTTCAGAAAGAATATTTTTGCCAAACACTCTTTCAAAAACTTCACTTGTAACATGTGGAGCAAGTGGGTTTAATACAATCAAGAAAGCTTTAAGTTCATCACGAGTGATAAAACCATCTTCTTTAATTTTCTTGATAAATGACATGCAAGCAGCAGTTGCAGTGTTAAGTTTCAAGTTTTCATAGTCAAATGAAACCTTTTTGATCAGAGCATTAAGTTCAACTTCATGCTCTTTTGAAACAGCTTCACCCTTGATCATGTCTTGAAGTTTCCAAACCTTATCAAGGAAGTTTACAATTCCATCGATACCATTATAAGTCCACATGCAGCTGTCTTCATAGCCAGCCAAGAAATGAAGATGCATACGAGCAACATCAACACCATATTTATCAATAACTTCTTGTGGAGAAACACCATTGACTGAAGATTTACTCATCTTCTTTCCTTCACTGTCAAGAATAAGACCGCTTCCATAAATGGATCACGAGTTGGAACAACGCCAATATCATAAAGGAAGTTTTGCCAGAAGAACGCATAAAGAACATGTCTCGTGATGTGTTCTGTTCCACCAGTGTAAACATCTACACTTCCCCAATATTTAAGCTTGTCAAAATCTGCCAAAGCTTTATCGTTGTGTGGATCACAGAAACGAAGCCAATACCAACTTGAACCTGCCCAGTTTGGCATTGTATCAGTTTCACGACGAGCTTCTCTTCCACACTTTGGACATTTGCAATGAACAAAGCTTTCAATTTTTGAAAGTGGACTGTCACCATTTGCGTTTGGCATATAGTCATTTGTTTCTGGAAGCAAAAGTGGTAAATCTTTTTCTTCAAGAGCAACAATTCCGCAGTGTTCACAGAACACAACTGGGAATGGCTCACCCCAATAACGTTGACGGTTGAAAGGCCAGTCTTTAAGTGAATAGTTTACAACTTTTGTTCCCCAGCCATTTTTAACAATCATGTCTGCCATTTTTGGTTTTGCATCTTTAACATGCATGCCTGTAAATTCGCCAGAATTCATCATTATACTGTTTTTTGAAAGATATTCAGCCTTTTCAACAGCACAAGAAGAGACATCGCCCTCAATTACTTGGATCATTGGAATGTTAAATTTTTCCGCAAATTCAAAGTCACGTTGGTCATGTGTTGGAACAGCCATAACAGCACCAGTTCCATAGCCGTTTAAAACAAAATCAGCAAGATAAAGTTTAACAGCATTGCCATTTACAGGGTTGATTGCTTGAATTCCTTCAAGAAGACAACCAGTTTTGTCTTTAACATTGCTCTTTCTGTCAAATTCACTGCGAAGAGCAGTTTTTCTTTGATATTCACGAACTTCGTTCATGTTTTTAATGAATGGAGCAAGTTTTTCAACAAGGTCATTTTCTGGAGCAAGTGAAACAAAAGTTACACCATAGATTGTTTCAATGCATGTTGTAAAAATTTCAACTTCGCCAACGTTTTCTTTTTTCTCGTTCACAATTTGAAACTTGACTTGAACACCTTCACTTTTTCCAATCCAGTTGCGTTGAGCTTCTTTAAGATAGTCTGCCATTTGAATGCGATCTACATTTCCAAGAAGTTTGTCAGCATATTCTTTCATTTTCAAGAACCAAACATCACGATTAACTTGAACAACATCGTTTCCGCATCGGTCACACTTTCCACCTTGGCTGTCCTCATTTGAAAGAACAGTTTGACAATGCTCACAATAGTTTACAGTTCCCTTTTGTTTATATGCTTTTCCATTTTTCAAAAGTTGCAAGAAAATCCATTGTGTCCATTTATAATAATCTGGATCACTTGTGCAAAAGCTTCTGCTATAGTCAAATGAAAGACCAAGTTTTTTAAATTGATTTATGATAACTTCAAAACCATTTTTAACGAAATCTTTTGGGTTTGTTCCATATTTAATTGCAGCGTTTTCTGCAGGAAGACCAAACGCATCGCCACCAACTGGGAACAAAACGTTATATCCTTTGAATCGTTTATATCTTGCAAGA
>USJH01000131.1 GCA_900554955.1 uncultured Clostridia bacterium
TCAAATTATCCATAAATAAATGCAAATAAAGTTGGGAATAACACTAATTTTTAATGTGCAACAAAAAAATCACACCGATTAAAGTGTGATTTTTATTATTTAAATTATTACCAAGAAACATAGAAGCTTATAGGTTTTGAAGAAACAGAAGCACTAGCTTCGGCTGTTTTTGTTAATTTGAGAACAAGTGTGTATGTTCCAGCTTCAGAAAGTGTGAATGTGTTAACACCGGCTGGTGGTGTTGGGTGTTCGAAAACCGCGTAAGCATTTTCTCCAGCATATCCACCAGCATAATCACTTGGGTAGATAGTGAATGTTGTTGATTGTATTATGGTTATAGTAAATTCAAGATATCTACATTCGCCAACATTCAATAATTTTTCTGAACTCTTGTTAGTATAATTTTTTCCACTTAGTGATGTTAACGCCTCAAGCTTTTCATAATCTACTTTTGTAAAGGTTGTGTTAATAAGTTTTGTTTTTGCATCATTTTCTGTAAAACCTGGTGTTTCAAATGAAATGTCTACTGTTTCTCCTGCCAATGCAATATTTAAACAAGATGACGAAGAGCTGCCAGAAACACTACCCTTATTAAGTTTAATATCTTTAACTTTCAAAGGAATATTAACTCCTTCGCAAATCAAATAGTCACCAACTCGCAAGGTTCCAGTTGTAATTTGGTACATTGTGATAGTTGGATATGGAGGGGTTACATAACCTATCCAATTAACATTACTCTCAGTTTGGTTGGTTCCAGTAACAACAGGTGCTTCATTGGTATAAACAACAATGCTTATGCTAAGGGTTGATTTATTTGGAATTGGTTTAAAGTTTTTGTTGTCAAATTCCAAACCTTCGAATTCGCCGTTTGTTTTTGCAATACTATATCTTCCTTGATTTTTGTATTGTTCGCCATATGCACGAAGAGTAAGAGTAACTGATGGAAGACCAGCATCAGTAACCTCATATGTTTCCAAGGTTATATAATTGTTAGAAGTTGTTTGTTTTTCTTTTATGAACGAAATGCCAACTCTAACTTCGATTTGCTTGATAACATAATCTGCTTTTGCAACTTCGCCTCTAAGGTAAGTAGCATTTCCTTTGCAGTAGATTCTTACTTCATAAGTTCCTGCATTTGTTGGTGCAGTTGTGGTATAGGTGCTATCGTTTGCGCCTTTGTATTGAATTTCGCAAAGGCCTTTGATTGCTTCATTAACTGTATAATCGCTTTCTGTAACACCTTGTGCTCCGGCATTGTATGTTTTTTCTGAAAGTGCATTAAATGAGCCTTTTCCAGCAATACTTCTTACATAGCCACAGTCATTGCAAGTTGTGTCATCCACATTGTCATATCTATGTGCAATTTTAATTTCTGTTCTTGATGGATGTTTTTCTGTGCCACAATTAGTTGTGCGTCTGTGTGTTAATTCGCCTTCTGATGTATATTTCCAAATGTGACCAGTTTTGTTTCTTTTCATTGCGTCATGTTGGGTGCAGGTTGTTTGTTCCCAATCATATACGTTATCACATTTCCATTCCCAAGTATGGTTTTGCTCGTTTCTTGTTAATGGGGTTTCGTGTTCGCAAGTTGTTTGCCCCCCCTGTTTTGTGCCATCACTTTTCCATTCCCAAGTATGTATGCCAGTGCCTTCAACTGTTCTGTCTTTTTGATATTTACAGATTGAGCAAGTGCCTGTTTCTACTTTATCGGTGTGGACACCAGCAGGGGTCTTTTCAGCCCAAACAAAGTCGTGATCACCCAAGTCGCTTTTTTCTTCACAATTTTTGCCTGTGCATGCATGCCAGTGTTGTGTTTCTGATTTAGACCAATCATCACTGAATGAATGTTTGTGTTTCCCGCAAGCGGTCATCATAAACATTGCTGGAACAATTAAGCAAAGGGCTAAAACAAAAGCCCAAATAGATTTTTTCTTTGTCATATTTTCTCCTTATATTTAAATTTTTGTGAAATACAAGAAGAAAATCTATCAATCTTCTTTTTCACATTTTTATTATAACATAATACCCTCAAAAATGATTAGGACTTAAGTCTAAACTTTTGCTCAAAAAAAAGGACAAAAGTCCTATTATCTTGTGGGGCTTTTATGGTATAATATAAAAAATAAATACTTTTGGGAGCGAAAATGGATAAAATTAAAGTATTGCTTGTGGAAGACCAAGATTTATTATTAGACGGAATGTCTTTGTCGCTTGAAGCGAGTGGAGAAATCGAAATTGTTGGGAAATTTAAGGATATTGCAGACTATTTTGATATTGAAAACAGAAAAAATATTGATGTAATTTTGACTGATGTTTGCTGTGCAAATAATCACAATAGCATAGACTATATAAAAGAAATAAAGCAAGACAATCCGAACATTAAAATTATTCTAATGACATCTGTTATGGAAATCAGTTTTATTGATAGAGCCAAGAAAGAGGGTGCAGACAGTTTTGTATATAAAACTATACCAACCAAAGAACTAATCACAATTATTCATAGTGTTATGAATGGATATGGCACTTTTCCAATAAGCAAAAGAGAAGAAATTTCTTTTTTAAAAAATTTAACAGACAA
>USJH01000132.1 GCA_900554955.1 uncultured Clostridia bacterium
TAATATTATAAATAACATTATTTTTGCAATATTATTTTTTATTAACTTGCATTTTTCATTTTTAAATTTTGATCAATTCTTATTCTTTATTTGAATTTATAAATTGCTCATCTCTTACAAAATCACTTGATTCTTTTCTTTTAATTCCAAATCTTGCAATCAAAAAAACTGAATAGGTTAATGAAATTGCACAAAGTGTTAACATTAAATAGGTCATATTAGTTCTCCAAATAAAAGGTCTTCAGTGTTGTTTTTTGATGGTTTATCAATGCAAACATATAAAAGTTTATCAAGTAAAACACCAATTCTGTTTGCTCTGATTTGTGGAAAAGTTTTTAATATTATATTTCCATCAATTTTTAACTCTTTCAAAGTGAAAGGAGTGTTTTCTTTAAGCATTTTTTCATATATACTTTTAAGCCTTGTTGTTCCAAATGACAAGGCTTTTTTGTTATATTTATCAAAATTTATTGCTTTTTTAAGCTTCAAAATAAGTTCTATAACTTCATAATTTTCAGCAATAAAATGTCTGATATTTTTAGAACTCTCTAAGCCATATTTATTGAAATCTTGACCGAGACACACTTTTTTTACTCTTTCAATTATCTTTTTAGAAAAACAAAGCCCTTCTTCTCCAAGATTTTGCTCAATTATTATTGGTGTAAAATCTTCACTTCCATTAAAGTTTCCATATTCTTCTTTTGCTCTTGCTTTTCCAACATCATGCAATAAGGCTGAAAGTCTTACTTCCGGATCACAAACAGCAAAAACATTCATAACGTGTTCGAACAAAAGTTTTCCACGATCTTCGATAAGTCCGCTTTGTCTTATTTCTTCAAGAGCTGGCAAAATATATGGAAGTGCACCCATATTTGCAAGCATCATCATTCCACGAGCATGAGCATATTTAATGTCTGCAAAAATCGGATAGGCAGTGTCTGCAAGGACAATTCTTGCAAATTCTTCACGTATTCTTGTCTTAGACAAAAATTTAAGTTTTGAAACGTTTTTTACCGCTTGTTTATAGGTGTTTTTTTCAATTTCAAAACCAAGTTGACTTGCAAAACGAACCATTCTTAAAATTCTTTCAGCATCATCTTTAAAAACAATTTCGGGGTCGGTTGTTGTTTGAATAAGTTTATTATTAATGTCACCAAAACCATTAAGTGGATCAACAATTTCTTCTTCCAAAATGTCATAATAAACCGCATTGCAACGAAAATCACGACGAATCGCATCTTGATTTATATCTGTTATAAATTCAACATTATTAGGAATGTGAACTCCAGAAAATTCATATTTTTCTTTTCTGAAAGTTGCATGCTCAAATCTGATGTTTTTCTTAATTTCCAAAACACCAATTTCTTTATTCATATATGATGCTTCAAAATCGGTTTTTTCAAGCATTTTTAAAATCTTTTCAGGAAGTGCACTGCTGCAAATATCAATATCAAGATTATATTTATCTGGAACATTCAAAATCTTGTTTCGAACAAACCCACCAACGATATATAATTTTTCCTTGTTTTTCTTGAAAATTTGAGCAAGTTCAACCAATTCTTGAGGAATAGAAAAAATCATATTATTCTCCTTATTTTCTATAGAATATCACATTTTTAAAATTATACAAAATAAATTTAATCAAAACACAATTTTTTTAATTTAAAATCTTTAATGCATAATTCTAGCAACACTTTTTCAAACTAAAAATAAAGGTAAAAACACATGTTAAAGTCATTTAAAAACATCTTTACATTTCTTATCATAAGTTTTGTTATAATCTCCACAGGGGGCATTTTTTGCTCTTGTAAGTCACAAACAGAACCTAAAACTATAAATATGTTTAACACTCGAACAAACAAAATTGAGAAACTAGATTTCAATACATATCTTGAAGGTGTTGTCAATGCAGAAATTGGAGAAGAAACTCCAGAAGAAGCTTTAAAAACTCAAGCAGTTCTTGCACGAACTTTTGCTTTAAACTTTCTTAAAAATAATAAGTCTAAATATAAAAATGCAGACATATCAAATGATATTACAGAAGCTCAAGCATATAAACCAAGCACTTCTTCAAAAATTAAAAAAGCTGTTAAAGACACCTCTAAAATTGTGTTAAAATGTAATAATCAATATATTAAACCATTATTTTTTGCAAATAGTGGTGGTATAACGGCAACTGCAAATGAAGGTTTAAACCTTAATAGTGATAATTATCCATATATAAAAAGTGTCAAAAGTCCAGAAACAAATGAAAACAGTTCATCTTTTTCCTGGACTGCAACAATTTCAAAAAATCAAATTTTAAATGCAACCCGAAACATGGGACTTTCACTTGCAAATGTATCTTCTTTTTCTAAAGGTGAAATTGGTGAAAGTGGAAGATGTAAGACTTTCATTATTGGTGGAAAAGAAGTTGATACAAACACTTTCCGTCTTCAAATTGGTTCAACAGTTTTAAAAAGCACACTTATTAAAAGCATTTCAGTTTCA
>USJH01000133.1 GCA_900554955.1 uncultured Clostridia bacterium
TGCATGGATTTGTTCTAAACTCGTCAATTTCACTTTCAAATGAGAAATATACTCTGACTTTATAATCATTATCTTGAGTTTGATAGGTTTTTATACTTTGATCAATTTCGATGTTATCTGACAGAGGCGGCAAAATTTCAGAAGGTGATTCTTGCAAAGGAAGATTGTCAATAAAATATTTCTTCACAAGTTTAAGAACTTTTCTTTTAGATAGAGATGTGCAAATTGTTAAAATAAACTTATCTGCAACAAAATTCTTTTTTCTAAAATTTTCAAGATCTTCAATTGTATATGAATCTAACATTTCTTTAGTTCCAAAAATAAAATCTGGATCAAGTTCTTTATGTTCGTGAATATACATATAGCTTTGAAAATCAAAATCGTGTGTTGCTTCACTTTGTTTTTGCTTTTTCTCTTCAAGAACAACTTTTTTCTCGTTTTTAAAACGTTCTTCATCAAAAGCAGTGTTAAACAAACAATCACTTGCAAATTCAAAACATTTATCCGCTCTGCGGTTTGACTCGGTGAAATTAACCATTAAAAAGTCGTGAGATGTGAAAGCATTAAGAAATGTTATTTTTGTTTTATCTTCAATAACTTGTTCTTGCGAACGATTTTTCGTTTGCTTCATCATCATGTGTTCAAGAAGGTGAGGAAGACCCCATTGACCACCATTATAATTGTGTCCAGCATAAAAGCCAGCACAAAGTGAAGTAACATTAAATATTTTTCGTCTTTTATAGATTAATGTTGCTCCGTTTTTAAATTTGATAATTTGTGTTTTCATTATTGTCCTTTGAATTATTTTGTAACTTTATTTTTAATGCAAATTATAACAACAAGCAAAACTGTGTTAATTATAACAAGCGTCATTCCAAGAATTTGAAGCATTGTCCATGTATCTGATTGAACGTTATAGTTATATACATATCCTTCGCGAACAACTCCAGAACCATCTTTGAATGCAATTTCAGTCATGTTTGTTTTTGTATTTCGTTTTGAAAGAATTTTTATTCTTGCACCTTTATCAAGCAAAGTGATAATTTCGCTGTCAGATTTTTCATAAAGGAAAACTTCTGCATTATCTTTTTTGATTGAGCCATTTGTGATAAGAGCAACATTTTCAGATTTAATTGGCTTTGCACGTGAAGCATCAATAAAACCTTCAAGTGTATTGTTGCCATCTTTAACAGTAACTCTTAAAAATTGTGTTCCCATTGAAGTGAAATTATAAAGTCCACTTTCTGTCTCACAAACCGTAACATCAGCTGTGATAGGAAGAAGCTTAATTTCAGTGTTAATTGTATCTCTAACAAAAGATGGCATTTTCAAAAGAGCAGTGTTTGAAAAAACAGTAACTTTTTTATAGCCATATGAAGATTTTTCAAGCTCAGATAAAGCATCAGATCTTACATAGCCATAATAGTTTTTATCATTTTTAGAGAACATGATAAAATTATATCCAACAATATATTTGTTTTCAGACAATTTTCCTTGTCCAATTATTGTAGCTGTGCTGTTTTCAGGAATTTGGATTGTAACATTTTTGCTGTAAGGATAATCAAAGAGATTTACACTTTGAACAGCTTTAACATATGTAAATTTATCATAATCAGACCAATATTCGGTTGTAATATCTGGATTACGTTTAAGTTTAAGTGTTGTGTTAAAGTTTGCCAAAACTCCACTGAAAGAATATATATTGATTTGTTGAAGATCAGAAGAGAGAAGTGCCATTGTTCCTTTGTTTGTGCAAAGATGAACAAGGTTAAACCCTTCTTCAAGCAAAATATCTTTTCCTAAAACATGGCTAAGTTCAGTTGAAGTTGAGCCAATTGAAAGAGAATAAAATTCAATTTTGTTTTCAACATTAATTGCTAAAAGTCTTTCACCATTTTCAAAAACAACTGCACCAAAGTCTGCAAGATTGCTCATTTCATTAAAACCATTTACAGCTTTTGATAAAGTTATTTCAGATGGTTTTGTGCTAAGGTCATATTCAAATGACAAAATTGAATCGTTATTAAGAAGCATTAAAAACAAATTCTCATCTTTTTGACATGCAAAAATGTGATCATAAGCTGAAAAGTTTGTGAAACGATTGGAAATCTTAAACTGAGTTTTTTCTTTGATTTGGACATGATTTTCGTCACTAACGTTATCAAATTCAATCAAGTTGAAAACATTGGATTTTCAGGGCAAACAAGCAACATATCTTTGCCACCAATTTGAATTGTTTCAAATTTAAAAGATATATCAAGAATTGTTGAAAGAGTCGCATCAATTTCATATTCTGTGAAATCTTGTGAATTTAAGCATTGAATTGCTCCTGATTCATGGTCATATAGCAAAACATAATTGTTCACAACAAGAATATTTGTTGGAACAAAGTTTGTTTTGAAAACATAGTTTTCACTTCTGAAATCATTTAAAGCTTTATCAACAACTTTTAAGCAAGAATCTGCCTTGTCGAAAA
>USJH01000134.1 GCA_900554955.1 uncultured Clostridia bacterium
CTCTTACATAACTTGAAATTTAATAGTACGTTTTAAAAATCACAATCTAATGATTGCGATTTTTTTTTGCTTTTTTTGTTTTATTTCTTGTTTGATATTGAATTGTATGGTCTTTTATGTTATAATAAAAATATAAAAATTTGGGGGGAAATTTTATGAATTATATTTCATTTCATGAAAGAAGTGTTGCTTTTCTTGATAAAGATGGACTTGTTTTAAAAGAATTTGGCAAAGGTGCAAAATTTGTTAGCTCGATTGAGATTAGTGGAAATGTTGCAATCCCTAATGGATATGTTAGCATGAAAACAAAAGAAAAAATTGAAGAAGATATCAAATCTGCTGTGGCTTCTAATGGACCAAACGAAATAGGTATTGTTCTTGATATTCAAGAAAAGGTTGCAGAACTTGGTTTAGAGTCTTCTTGTGAAATTGACTCTATGAAAAGAATAATTTATCCACTTGGCGAGAAAGTGTCTGAGTTTTATATTAAAAAGCCAAAAAACAAAGAATCTGAAGAAAAAGGAAATGATTAGCATTGGATATTTGGGAAAAACTTCTTAAAGAAGCGAAGAAACAATATAAACCTGAAGAGATTTCTCCTTTCATAACTGCACATCATGTTGCTTGTGCACTTGAGGCTGAAAATGGTGAGATATATTCGGGTTTTTGCATTGAAGGTGCAAGTGGAGTGATGGCACTTTGTGCGGAAAGAGTTGCATGGCTTAACATGTATATGCACAGTGGCCAAAAAGTTGCAAAGCGTTTGGTATGTTATATTGATGGGGAGCCAGATGGGACTGGTGGTTGGACGCCATGTGGCGCTTGCCGTGAACACTTTTTGCAAGCATCAGACAAAAACAAAGATATGGAAATTTTGATTGATGCAAAAACAAGAAAAACCGTAAAACTTGAAGAGCTTATGCCTGATTGGTGGGGCTGGAAAAGATATAATAAATAAAATGGGGGGATTATTTATGGATAAAGTTCAATTTGAAGAAGAATATTCATCACTTTATGTTGCGGGTCGTGATAACATGCCGTCATATCGTTATGAAAATATGGACAAGGTTTTAAAAACAGTTTCATATTCGGGAAATGTTTATATCATGTGCGAGAAAAGCAAAGTTAAAATGTATCAAGATGTTAAAGATGCTGTTCGTTATGCAAGTTCTGTTTCAGAAGCAAATGCACGTGTATTTGAAAAAACTGTAAATGCATATCTTCATGGGATTGGCTATGAAGCTGATTGCGATGTTGAAAAAATTGTTGACAGAGACTTTGAAGTTGGCAAAACTTTGAAAGAAGTTTATGTTAAAGGTTCTCGTGACGAAGAAATTGAAAAATAGTTTCAAAAAAACAAAAGGGTCTATCATTATAATAGATCCTTTTTTTCATATTTTAAACCATGTGATTGTTTTTGATTAATGGGGCAGAATATTGCAAAAGAAAAGAACCCGCAAATATGCGAGTTCTTTTCTTGTTTAATTCAATTATAAACCAACAACGTGTTTGAAACCGTCCCAAATTCCAACGAAGAAATCTTTGATTCCTTGCCAGAAACCACCAGAGAACAAACTTTTCAAAAGTTCGATTCCGTTTCCGTCATTAGCAAACAAGAAATATAAAGTCAAAAGTACGGCAAGGATAGCAATTACATTCCATATAATTTTAAAGATAGTTTTAACCATAGGACAAATCCTCCTTATCTTTGGCAAGAGTTATATCTCTTGTATCTTTTATGATTATATTATAGCACATGATTTGATTTTTGAAAAGGCTTTTTTTCTAAAAAAATGCACTTTTTTTACAAAAAACATGCTTGTTTTTTACATTTTGACATTGTGAAACACAAATGAATATAAAAGCTGCTTTAAAATGTTGGAAGTTGATAAATATAATATGCATTTAAATAAAGAAGAATAAACAAAACAAATGTGCAAAAGAAAACCACCCGAAGGTGGATTTCTTAAAAATCAAAATCAATTTTTTTCTTTGCTGGTTTTTGAGCTGCTTTTCTTTTATCAATGAATGATTGGTGATATTTGACTGCATTAAACTTGTAGCGGTTTATAAGTGTAACTTGGTCATCAATGCTCATAAACTTATTAACTGTATTTTCGCTGTTAACTCTGCTTTTTTCAAGAGACATTGGATATGAGCTTGGAAGAGTAAGGCGAGGGAAGAACATTTTTACAACTTTGCCTTTTTGTTTTGGCAGATCAATTTTTTCACTTATGAGAACCTGACTTTTTTTAGCTTCTGGTTGTTGTGTTGGTTGGTTTTCGCCAAACACTTTTGAAACTGTTGAATTTCCAATTTTTGCCTGACCTTGTTTGCCTGATGTTAAATATTCTTTAAGAAGGAACTTTTCATAAAGCTCTTTTGTCGAAACAAGTTCATCTCCGCCGTGCATGTGGTTTGAAATGTTTTGAAGAG
>USJH01000135.1 GCA_900554955.1 uncultured Clostridia bacterium
AAAGGTTTCTGTGTCGCCAGGATAGCCCGATAAAATTTCAAAAACTTGATCTTTCAAGTGTTGATTTTCAATGTCAAACTGCATATATAGTCGTTGTTTCTTTTCTTGAACTTTAGATTCTCCAAACACAACTTTTTTGCTTTCTGCTTTTTCTTCTGCTTGTTTTTCATCTTTTATAAATTCAAGCTTATCCATTACAATGATTGGTCTTTCGCCTGGGCGAAGTGAAAGTCTTCCAGAAACAACACAAATTGCTTCTTCAACAAGGTCGTTTTTAAGTTGTTCATAGAACTTGTTAAACACCATCACTTCAATTGTGCCATAAAGGTCTTCAAGCTTCAAAACTGCCATTGGCAAGTTGCCATTTTTTGTAAATCGCTTGTTTACTTCGTTTATGACACCAATCATTTTAACCTTCATGCCATCTGTAAGACCGTTGTTGTCAACAACTTGGTCATCAGCATAGTCTGGGTTATAGTTCTCATCTTCCCCACCAGTTTCTGCAACCATTCCGGCATTAAATGTCATTTGATCTGCAAGGGCTTTATATGGCTCAAGTGGGTGTCCTGAAAGATAAATTCCAAGAGCTTCTTTTTCTTTTCGTAGCTTGAACTTAGTGTCATATTCTTTAATGTCTGGATAGTCAATATGAATTGACTCTTGCTTTGAGAACAAGTCTCCAAACATTGAAAACTGCCCACTCAAACGGCTGTTTTTGTCTTTAACAGCACAAGCAAGTGCCATTTCAAAAACCGCAGCAAGCTGGCTTCTTGTTTTTCCAAAACAATCAAATGCACCAGAATATATCATTCCTTCCAAAACACGTTTATTGATGTTTAGGTCAACTGTTCTTGAAAGGAAATCGCCAAGGTCTTTATATTCACCATTTTGATTTCTTTCATTTACAATGGCATCGCAAATTTGAACACCAAGTCCACGAACCGCAGAAAGACCAAAGCGAATTTTTCCATCTGCAACTGTGAAATATGAATCACTTTTATTAATGTCGGCTGGCAAAATTGGAATGCCTTCACTTTTAACAAAAGTTACATAGTGTGAAACTTCTTCTGTGTTTGTAATTCGGTTATTGATGATGGCTGTGAAAAATTCTGGCTCATAATAGCACTTTAAATATGCTGTTTGGAAAGCGATATAGGCATAGGCCGCTGCATGGGACTTGTTGAACGCATATGATGCAAATGTTGCCATTTGTCCGAAAACTTCTTCAGCAACTTCTCTTGGAACTCCAAGATTTACAGCACCAGCAATTGATTTTTTGCCTTCTGGGTCAACCCAACCATCAATGAATTTAACCTTTTCATATGCCATTTTGTCTTTCTTTTTCTTACCCATGATACGACGCACGTTATCCGCTTGCCCCAGGTTATATCCACCCATAACTTGGCAGATTTTCATAACTTGTTCCTGATAAACGATAACACCATAGGTGCTTTTCAAAACGGGTTCAAGGCAAGGGTGAAGATATGTAACATGGTCTGGGTTATGCTTGTTGTCGCAGAATTTTGGAATGAAATCCATTGGTCCAGGACGATACATAGACACACCCGCAATGATATCTTCAAGGCAGTCTGGCTTAAGGTCTTTCATAAACTTTTTAAAGCCCCCACTTTCAAGCTGGAACACACCATCGGTTTTTCCTTCGCCAATCATTTGATAGGTTTTAGGATCATTATAGTCAATGCTTCCATCATAGAAATCAATCGTCACACCATGGTTTTGCTTTATATATTCGGTTGCTTTTTTAATATCAGTAAGGTTTTTAAGACCAAGGAAGTCCATTTTCAAAAGTCCAAGACTTTCAAGCTCGGTCATTGAATATTGTGTTGAAAGGTCATCACCATTTCGAATTTGCGGAACAAACTCATCAACTGGTTTTGGTGCAATCAAAATTCCACAAGCATGTGTTGAAATGTTTCGTGGCATGCCTTCAAGTTTAATTGCAATGTCGATAACGTGTTTAAGGTTGTCATCACTATTATAAATCTCAAGAAGTTCTGGTAAAATGAACTTGTCATTCTCAGGTTTTCCAGTTTTTCCGAAATAATATTTCAAAACTGGTCCTTTTTTAACCCCTTCTGGTGGCTTCATTGGAATAACTTTACTGATTTTGTCCGCCATTGAATATGGAACTTTCATAACACGAGCAACATCACGAATGGCGTTTTTTGCAGCCATTGTTCCAAATGTTCCGATATATGAAACGTTCTCTGGAGAATATTTTTGTTTTACATATTCAATCATGTTTCCTCGTTGCTCAAAGTCAAAGTCAACGTCAAAGTCGGGCATGGAAACACGTTCACGGTGAATGAAACGCTCGAAAAGAAGGTCATAGCGAAGCGGATCAACAAGAGTGATTGAAATTGCATATGCAACAATCGAACCAACACCAGATCCACGACCCGG
>USJH01000136.1 GCA_900554955.1 uncultured Clostridia bacterium
AATTATATAAATATATTTATAATCAAACAAATATTTTTAAATCTAGCACTATTTACTTCGTTAAAGAATTAAAAATGCATAAAAAAATCCAGATAACTCTGGATTTATTTTTTGCTTATTTCAAAGCTTCATTAAGTTTTTCAACTATCATGTCAACATCAACGCCATGAACTTCTGCAGCCTCTTCAAGAGTTTCTGCTTGGCTCATTGGACAACCAAAACAGTGAAGTCCAAATCCCATTAAAATTGTCGCAAGGTTTTCATCGATTGATAAAACTTTTCCAATTGTCATTGTTTTTGTAATTTTTGCTTTCTTTTTCATTATTTATTCTCCTTATACTTACTCATTGCATCGATAAGCTCTTTCAATTGTTTTTCAATTCTTTTTGTTTGAGAAGCAGAAAGTGGCTCTTCATTTTTTCTCATAAGTTTTTCAGCACGCACAAGTGCATCTTCAAAATCTTTGTCTGTTTTAATAACAAAGCCTTCTTCACCTGTAGCTTCTTTTCTTGGTCTGCCACGGCCACGTTTCTTTTGAACATCTTCGCCAAGCAAACTTGCAAAGTCTGGTTTGAAATTATCTTGAAATTCTTGATTTTCGCTCATATTCTCTTGTTCCTTTTCATGATTTTGTTCGGATTTAATTTGATTTAAAGATTCAAATCTTTTTGCAAACTCGTTAAACGAATCTTTATTTTGTGTTTTTGCCAGCTCTTCAACTTCTTCTGTTTGAGCACCATTAAATTTTTGATTATCTTCTTCAAGATCTTTTTCGATCAAATCAACTTCTTTGTCGGTTTGATTTTCAGTTTCATCACTAATGCTTTCTTTAAAAACTGGTTTTTCTTCAGGCTCTGCAGATTCTTCTGAAAAAGTTGTTTCTTCAGGCTCCGAAACTTCTTCAATGTCTGGCTCAACTTCCAAGACCTGCTCCGGAACATTGTCATATTCAGAAGCAGATTCTTCAATTTTTTCTTGCTGATTGAAAGCTTCGTCAACCGGTTTATCAGAAACTTCTTCACTTTGAACCCTTTCTGAGCCTTGCTCTTCTTTCAAAACTTCTTGAACAACTGGTTGAGCATTTTCTTCAACTGGCACAACTGGTGAAACATTAACTTCTGGTGTTTTTGTTTCTTTCTCTGCAACTTTGTTTTTTAGTGAGTGTGACATTACAGTTAAAGAATTTGGAATATATCCATATGTATCAATTGCTTCTTTATCAAAATTATCCATCATTTCATTAAATTCTTCAACAGCAACATGATATTGATGTTGACGAATTGCAGTGTATATATAATACATAATTTTAGCAACAAGCAAGAACAAGAATGGAAGAACCAAAGCTTCAGCAACCATATATCCAGTAAGTGCAGTTTCACTTGTTCCCGCACCACTTTCGAATAAACTTGAATTTGACATGATTGCAAAAGAGAAAATTAAAAGTGCAAAGAACACTGAGTTGATATATGACTTAATGATAGAACGGTTTTGATTGAAAACACCACCATTAAGCTCAAGGTCTAAGCAATCAGAACGTTTGATAAACTCTGAAGGCAAGCTGTGTGGATTTTTCTCATAGGTGTGATAGCCACGAACAAACTCACTTGGCATTTTCATTACAAGATCATCAAGACCTTGCTTGTGTTCCCCAGCAATTCCATTTCGGCTTATATATTGATTGATTTTTTTTGCCCCACTCAAAAAACGCATTTCAAAAGAAAAGCAAAGTGAAAAAACAATCCATAAAAGCAAAAGTGCTGTTGCAATAAGTGATGCAATTACAAGACGTTCGTTCGTGATAACCCCTGCAACAACTTTAAAAATTGTAACAATATATTCAAACATATTTTTTCTCCGTTTTTTATTTTTTTCATTATAACACTTTAATTTCAAAAAACGAAACAAATTTAAGTGATTTTTTACAATTCAGTTAATTTTATACAAAAATTATTTTGCCATTAAAAATATCTGCGATACATTTATTTTCAACCGGCAAATCAAAACATCTTTGCATTGCATCAGCATAAAGAGAAAGTTGCTCTTTATATCTTTCAAGTTTATTTTCAGTGATGTTATAGTCAACAACAATAAGTTTGTTATCCTTAACAATCAAAAGGTCAACAATACCCTGCATAACACTTTGTGAACTTTCTGTCATATTTTGCAAGCTGAAAAATTCTTTTTCTTTATAAATTGCAGTTGCTCCTGAAATTAAATTTACAAAATCTTTGTTAGAGAGAAGTTTTGAAAGATATGAAACAACAATAGTTTTTGCTTCATCTTCTGAAACTATTCCTTTATGAATCATTTCATCAATTTGATTTGAAATTTCTTTTTCGCCACCTTTTGAAATGTCAAGATTTGCAAGAACAAGGTGATAAA
>USJH01000137.1 GCA_900554955.1 uncultured Clostridia bacterium
ACTAGAACTTGAATATTGATTTACAAGATCATTAACTGCTTGTTTATTTGCAGCAATTTCTTTATTTCTATTCAATCTTTCTTGCATTTTATTGTATGGTTCAAATGCATGCTGAATTTCGCCACCAATAAGTGCACCACCAGGAATCCAACCAGCAGCTCCTGGAAGGAAATGTCTGTTTCCATTACCATCTTCAGGTGCAACAGCATCAAGAATAAATCTACCTGAAACAACGTTTCCAACTCTGTTTGGAAGAGCCTTCAAGTCGTTTAAAACCATTTTTCCATCATCAATAACTGGATATTTAGCTGGTTTATCACCTTTCGCTTCAACTGTTGTTCCAAGGAAGTCTCCAAGTGCAAGAACAAATGGTTCAATTGATGAGAATGCAACCATCACAAACAAAAAGTGTGTGAACATATTCAAGAAATATGCCGTCACAAACGATCCAAGCTCACCCATTGCAATTCCATATTGAATGTCTGCAACAGTGAAGAGTTCAACTTCCCAAGCAATTGGTGCAAGCATTAACACAACGTTAATTGCAACAACAATTGCATAGACTGGCAAAATCTTAGCTGTAAATTTCTTGCACCATTCTTGAAATTTTTCCCCATTGTCCAGTGGCATTGTCGCAAGAACAGCAGGATATGTTAGTGCAAGTGTTACAACGTCAAGCGTTCTGAACACTAATCCGAACAAAATTTTAATAAGTAAGGACGATAATATTCCACAAGCAAGAACAAATATTACAAGGTTGAAATCTGAAAGCTTATATACATTTGCCTTATCAAATTCTTTGCTTGTAAAGTTATAGTCAATTTTCATTCTTCCATTATCAAGATCTACAATTGTATTTGAAGTTTTCGTAAACAAATGGAAAACATCAACAGAAATATAAACATATGGAATAAATTGCGAAACATCAACACCTGTCAAATATGAAAGTGCACCTTTCAAAATTTTAAGACCAAGGCTTTCTGTTGATCCAGCAGGAAGTTCATAGCTGATTTTTGGGAAGAAATCTGCAAGCATTGGAATGTTCATGTCATCACGATAAAATTCAACAACACCATCATTTTCTTTGATTGCGGTTGGATTTTTACCATCTTCAAACATTCCCCTGGCAATGACAACATTTCTTGTTCCACTGTAATGATCGGTTGCAAAGTTATCAAGGCCATTCATAAGTGGATAATAATAGCGATAGCTAACTTCTTTTGGCTCCTTTTCAGTTCCAACATTAACCGTGATTTCCCTTTCAAGAGCAATCACAAATGTTGCGCCTTTCGCCTCATCTGTTTCATCACAAATGTGCTTATATGTTGTTGAAGCTGTGTCACCATCATATCGAACGTTAACATAATAGTCGTCATTATCTTTTCCAATTGGCATTATTCCGTCAGATTTAAGATGAATTTGTGGATCAACCGAATAATATGATTCATAAACTTCTTGAAGTGTTTTGAAATATATTGCAACATTATTTTTCATTGCATATTCAACAACGTCTGCCATGACATAATATTGTTCACTTCTTGTGTGAATTCCTTCATCATATGCCGCATGATATGGGCTTGTTTTATTTTCGCTTAAATATTGCTTATCAAGAGCATCAACTTCTCTCATGTTTAAAAATCCATTAGATGAAAACATTAAGAAAGTTTTATATCCTCTTGTCCAAACACTCTGGCTTCTAAATGCCTTTAATGCTTCGTCCATTTCGGCAACTGTTCCGTCAGTATAATATCCAGAAATATTGTCTGAAGAATTAATTTCATTAAAATTGAATGTGATTGGAATTTTTAAATTTCGGTTTGCATATCGCCTATATGCATTCGCCTCATAGGTTGAAGCAACAAATATCTGTGTTCCCATTGAAAATGAGCTGTTCCCGCTGCTTGTAACCAAATATAGCGACCTTAAAATTGCATTTGACATGATGATAGAACCAATAATAACAAGTGGAACAAATGCCATAAGGAAAAGCGAACGAAGAGCGCTTACTAAAATTCCTTTCTTTGAATTTCCACCTTGATTTGTCACAAATTGATATTCACTTTTCACAATTGCAAAAATGCAAAAGATAATAAGCAAAACAATACTGAAAATTAAAATGTTTCTTATAATTTTTATAACATTTTCATTAAATAAAAATTGAAAAATGATATCACCTTGAGTAATCTCTTCAAGACTGTCAAAATTTGTGTTCATTCCAACAAGTTGTCGAACAAACACAAAAATGAAATCGATCAATGTTAAAACCCAGTGTCCAATTGCATAAAACAAACGAACAAGAGTTTCATATGCAACCATTAACGTGTCACCAATTGCGGTTTTAAAAATTACCCATGCTGTTTCAAAAAA
>USJH01000138.1 GCA_900554955.1 uncultured Clostridia bacterium
TTTAGGTTATAGTTTTTTAAATTGGCTTATTGAAACAGGCGATCTTGGAACGGGAAAAGGTCTTTGGTGTCCGCTTCATATTTGTCTTATGGTTGCACTTGCAGTTTGGATTATATTTTGTTTTATTGTTTTTTCTCGACACAAACAATTTGCACTTAAAGTTACAAAGGTTGTGTGCATTTTAATGGTGGTTTTTCGTCTTGGAAGAATGGGGCTTTTGTTAATTTCTGGCAAAGAAAGTTTTGTTCAGGCAATGCCTTGGCATCTTTGCCACATAATGGCACTTGTGTTTCCGCTTTATTTTTTAACAGGAACAAAGAAAGGCTTTTTGCCAATTGTATGTGTAACATTGTTTGGCGGAATTTTGACATTTATTTTTGGTGACTATTACAAATATAGTGTGCTTTCGTTCTTGCAAATTGAAAGTTTGTTTTTGCATTTCTGCATGCCAACCGTTGTTGCTGGTGTGCTTGCTTCGGGCTGGTTTAAAATTGACACAAGAGATGTTTGGCAAATTCCAATTTTGCTTATAATGCTTCTTTGCTGGGCAGAGCTTGGAAACACTTTGGTTCCAGGTGCAAACTATCTTTATCTTCGAGAGAGTGGGCTTCCTTTCAACTTGTTTGGAAATGCACATTTCTATTTCACATATGCCGTTTTGGTGTTAATCATGACAGTTGCATTTTTTGCTCCGATTGTGGTTTCAAAAATTGTTAAACATGAAAAAAACAAACATTTTCGCAAATTGGTTCGTCAAAACCTTGTAAAAAACTAAAAAAGATGATAAACTAAGTGTGTTAGGAGAAAATATTATGGAATGGATAATGTATGTTTTATATGGAGTTTTGGCTTTTCTTTTAATCTTTACAGGCTCTCTTACAATAAAGAAAATGGTCCAAAAGAAAAAAGCAAAGGCAGACAGCAAATCTCGTGAAGCTGAAGATGTTGTTGTTAAAAATGGAACAAGATATACTCCAGATGCCGAAATCGTTGACAAAGAAGGCAACATGAACCTTTCATATGTTAAAAATGACATTGTGCTTCAACCAAGAAAAATGGTTGTTGTTGATAAAAAAGGTTTGGTTAAACCTGGGAAATATACAGTTCTTTCAGCCTATGAAAATGAAGAAACATTCAACATTCGAATTGGACTTTATGTTAAAGAATATAAACATGGTCAAGAAATTGTTCTTGTTCAAGGCGATGAAATTTGCCCAACAAGTTCAGCAATCATTTTGAGATAAAAAAATAAAACACCAGTTGTGGTGTTTTTATTTTACATATTTTTGAGAAAAGAATATAATATTAAAAGAAATCAGATTAAGGAGATTATTATGGATCTTTTAGTTCTTGCTGCTGGAATGGGAAGCAGATTTGGTGGAAACAAACAAACTGAAGGTATTGATGAAAATGGTGATTTTATTATTGATTATTCAATTTTTGATGCCCTTAAAGTTGGTTTTGACCGAATTGTTCTTGTAATTAAAAAAGAGAATTTGGAGCTTTTTCAAAACACTCTTGAAAAACGTGTTCCAAAAGGCAAAATTGTTTATGCTTTTCAAACAAATGACATTTTAAAGGAAAATGGAATTGATCGTGTTAAACCACTTGGAACAGGACATGCTGTGCTTTGTGCAAAAAATGTTGTGAAAAACAATAATTTTTGCATGATTAATGCTGATGATTTTTATGGCAGAAATTCATTTCAAATTGCACATGATTTTCTTGAAAAAACTGATAAAAACGGAATGAGTTTTGGTTTGGTTGGCTATGCTATTCGAAACACACTTAGTGATAATGGTTCTGTTAAGCGTGGTGTTTGTGATGTTGAAAATGGTTTTGTGAAAAGCATTAAAGAATGCAAAATAAGCGAAAATAAAGAGCCTATAACAATCAGAACCCTTATTGGTGATAAAGAGATTGAATATAATGAAAATTTGTTTGCAAATATGAATATGTTTTGTTTGACCCCTGCAATTTTCACAGAGCTTGAAGAAAGATTTAAAGAGTTTTGCAACTTTAAAGAAAACCTTGAAAAAAATGAGTTTATGTTTCCAGAAGTTGTTGGAAACCTTACAAAAAGGGGAGAGGCAACTCTTAGACTTTTAAAAACAAACGAAAAGTGGATTGGAATGACCTATCGTGAAGATCTTCCAGGAGTTAAAGATTCAATCAAAGCATTGCAAGATAAAAAAGTTTATCCAGTTCCACTTTGGAAATAGGGAATAATAAAACAAAAAAAGCATAAGAAAAACACTGCAAAATTTGCAGTGTTTTTTCATTTTCAATTTTTAATTTTTA
>USJH01000139.1 GCA_900554955.1 uncultured Clostridia bacterium
AATATATTTATATTTATATATTTAGTTTACATTTTATCAAAGTTTTTATGCAGGGCAAAGGTGATGTGTGAATGCATATTTTATAAAAAATAAAACCCCAGCGAAGGCTGGGGAAATATTATTCGTCATCATATGAAAGAACAATGCGGTTTCTTCTTCGAATGTCATAGAAAACTTCTTGTTCGTTAAGGCGTCTTCCAGGAATGAATGGTTGTTCGAACATTCCAATCTTGTAAATTTCTTTACATTGGAAATATGGAGTGATCATTGATTTTACTGGATAGCTTTGGAATATTTTTGTGATATTTTGTCCGAGTGGAAGTTTGTCAAGATCGGAAGGATAGATAAGTGGGACAGTTTGAAGTTGGGTGTTTGTTGATGGCCCGCTTGAGTCTTTTCCTTTCTTTTCAGGGGTGCTGATGCTTGATGTTTCAATTGTATAGCTTCCAAGTTCGTCAGAAAACTCTTTTCTTGTCAAAAGGTCTGGGGTTCCAAGGAAAATTGTTGCCTTGCAGTTTCCTCGCACGATGTCTGAAACTTCTTTTCCATATACGTTTTGAAGCTGTGAATATGACTGAATTGCCATGTTAAGATATATCCATCTTGAACGTGAAACAGTAATGATTTTTTCAAGTTCTGCAACTTTTGGGATGTTTGCAAACTCGTCCATGATATACATTACAGGGCGTTTAAGGTGTGCCATGTTGTCTTTGTTTGTCTTTTCATTTGCACGAGCTTTTGCAACAAATTGTTTATAGGCTTGTGAAATGCAGACAGAGGCAAGTGTATAACGTGTTGCTCTTTCATCTGGAACTTTAATGAAGAATGCTGTTGGCTGTTCGTCAAAGTTATAGAAATCAACACTGTTTTTAGATGTAAGGAAACAAACACCACTGTCAGAGAACATTGAAAGTTTTGTGTTAAGGGTTGACATGTAACCATCTCTTGTGGTTTTTGCATTTGTTTGAGTAATGTTTGCTGAAAGTTGTTTTGTTTTTGAAAGTGGGTTTCTTCCTGCGAAATATTGTTTTACAACTTCAAAATCATCTTCTTTATTCATTGCAATTTTATATGCATTAAAGAAATTATAGCGTTCTCTTGTCATTCCAAGAGCATCATTTTCGCTGTCTTCAAGCATGGCGATCAAGATTGCAAGGAAATAGTCTCTTGCACCTTGCTCCCAGCTTTTGTCTTTTTCACTGTCAATTGTGCAAATTGCACCAGCAATGTCTGAAAGGTTTTCAAAACAGTCATCACGAATTTTTGATTTGTTAACTTCAACTTCCAAAAGAGCATCTTTCAAGGTTGCAAATGCTTTTCCGTCAAATTCATACCATTCAGAATTGTCAATGTCGCCAACTTTGATAAAGTTATAGTTTTTTACATTGTCGTTTGTGTGACGAAGAATTTCTTCTTCAAGGTGAAGCTGGTGTTGCCATTCGTCATAAACATGTTCAAGTGGATTCCATTGAATAGAGTTATATGGCTCGGTAAGGTCGAGAATAAGAAGTTTATATCCTTTTTCAACAAGCATTTTCGAATGGTGAGAATAAAGTTCACCTTTACTGTCGGTTATAAACATTGAAGGTTTTGTTTTCATGTTTGCCAAAATTTGAATTGTTGGTTCAATGAAAGAAACAGTTTTACCAGTTCCAGTTGCACCGACAATGAGAACGTGGCAATCAGGGGTGAAGTGAATTTTAATGTTGTTTCCTTTTTTTACAGCACGGAATGGAACACCTGTGTGAGAGAAAGAGGAAAGCTCTGACCACATGCAATGTTTGAACTTTCCATCAAGTTCGTCTTCTTTCAAAAATCTTTGGTTTTCCATTTTGTCTTTGCCTTTAAGTTTTGGCTTTGACTTGTTTGGCTTCATTAAAAGAATAAGAAGGAAAGCAACAGCAAAAATGATAAGCCCCCACATCACAGAGTCTTTGACTGCTTTCACTGAAAGTGTTTCTTTGCTCATGAATGTTACAATTGCAGATGCAGCAATGAAAGAAAGTGCTGCAATCAAAATTGCATAAAAAAGATATTTCAAAAATTTGTCTTTAAATTCGTTTTTTTCAGCCATAATGACCCCTGGAATTTTTTTTAATATTAATATTATTATACACACTAAAAATCGCACACGCAAACAATATTGTGCTGTTTTTCTAATTTTTTTGATTCTAAGTTTGTAAAAATTGTAATTTATGCTTGCCAAAACGCAAAAAATAGTGTTATATTGTTGCTATAAAAACATGGAGA
>USJH01000140.1 GCA_900554955.1 uncultured Clostridia bacterium
CCTGTAAAGCCGGCTCCGGTTAAAAGAGCTCCAGCACCAGAATCAGATTTTGAGTTTGTTATTGATGCAGAACAAGACATGTTTAGATGATAGTGGACTATAGGAGAAATTATGAGTAGAAGTTATGCAAGAGAATGTGCATTCAAACTTGTTTTTGAATATATTTTTAACAAGGAAAAAGATGATGAAGCACTTTCCGAATTTATAGAAGAAGATAAAAATAAAGCTGAAGTCGGATATATTTCAGAGGTTATCGCTCACTATGATGAGCTTGTTTCTGATGTTGAAAAATTCTCAAAATCTTTCAAGATTGACCGTGTTTATAAAGTTGACCTTGCAATTTTGCTTGTTGCAATTTATGAAATGAAATATATTTCGTCAATCCCAGCAAAAGTAAGCATGAACGAAGCTTTGAATCTTTCAAAAATTTATTCAACTGAAAAAAGTTATAACTATATCAATGGAATTTTGTCAAATTTCGTAGGTGAATAATGCAGAATTTAACACTTTCGATAACCCAACTTAATAACTATATCAAAAACATTTTTGACAACGAAGAATTGCTTATTGGTGTTTCGGTTTATGGCGAAGTTACGAACTTTAAAATTTCCAATGGCATTGCATATTTTGACATTAAAGAAGATGGGGCACAGCTTTCATGTGTGAAATTTTCGGCATATGCACCTTTTGCAAAAAATGGCGATCAGGTTATCGTTACTGGAAAACTTAATTATCATGTTCGCCTTGGAAGGCTTTCATTTGTTGCGTCAAAAGTTGAGCCATATGGAATGGGCGAACTTTACAAAAAATATTTAGAGCTTAAAGCAAGGCTTGAAAGTGAAGGACTTTTTGATGAAAGCAAGAAAAAAGAACTTCCTCATTATGCGAGAAAAAGTGGTGTTGTCACAAGTGAAACAGGCGCTGTAATTCGTGATATTTATCACGTTACAAAAAAGAAAAATCCGTTTACAGACATTTTGGTTTATCCCGCAAAAGTTCAAGGTGTGGGAGCAGAAAACGAAATTGCAGAAGGCATTGAGTTTCTTGATAAAAACTCAGATGTAGATGTGATTATCGTTGCTCGTGGTGGTGGATCGTTTGAAGATCTTGCGCCTTTCAACACTGAAAAAGTTGCACGTGCAATCTTTTCAGCAAACAAGCCGGTGATTTCAGCAGTTGGTCATGAAACCGATTTTTCAATTTCAGATTTTGCATCTGACTTTCGTGCACCAACTCCATCTGTTGCTGCTGAAGTTGCAGTGTTTGATTATTATGAAGAGCTTCAGTGTCTTGAAGATAAGAGAGAAAGGCTTAAAAGGGCAATGCAACGTTTGATTGAACAAAACGTTAAAAACGTTGAAACTCAAGTTTCTCAAATAGTTTTAAATGTTTCAAACTTTGTTAATGTTGAGCAAAAAATGCTAGAAAACAAGATTGACAGCATTGTGAACAAGGTTGAAAATATTGTTGAAAATAAAAACAAAAATCTTAACATTTTGGTTGCAAAACTTGAAAAATCTAATCCGCTTACAATTTTAAAATCAGGCTATAGCAAGCTTGAAAAAGATGGAAAAATTGTTTCAAGTGTGAAAGATGTTTCGGTTGGGCAAACCATTTTAAACAGCCTTTCAGATGGTGAAATTGAAAGCACAATAACGTTTATAAAGGAGAAAACACGATAATGACATATGAACAAGCAGTGAAGGAACTTGAAAACATTCTTAACAGTTTGGAAAATCAAGACACAAGCCTTGATGAAGCAATGAAACTTTTTGAAAAAAGTGTTGAGCTTTCAAAAATTTGCTTTGACAAAATTAAGCAAACACAAGGCAAAGTTGAAATTATAAAGAAAGAACTTGATCAAATTAAAGTTCAAGATTTTACAGATATTGAAAACAAATAGGGAAAAAGATGCTCGAAAGATTAAGTATTAAAAACATTGCACTTATCCGTGAACAAACCATCAATTTTAAAAGTGGATTTAATGTTTTAACGGGTGAAACTGGTGCGGGAAAATCGCTTATTATTGACTCTTTGTCGCTTCTTCTTGGTGAAAAAGCAGATAAGAGTCTTATTTCGCATGGAGAAACTTTTGCAACAGTTGAAGCTGTTTTTTCTTCACTTTCAGACAATGTTTTAAATCTTCTTGAAGAGTTTGGGCTTGAAAGAGAAGACACCTTAATCATTTCAAGAAAAATTTCAATT
>USJH01000141.1 GCA_900554955.1 uncultured Clostridia bacterium
TCAGTGTTTTGTCAACACATTTATGCAAATTTCTTTTGCTTTTTTTATTTTGAATTTTACTTAAAGTTTAAAAGAGAGAATACAACATTATTTTCTCAAAATTTTCAAAGAAAGAAAAGTTGTTTGTGAATTTATTTTTAACTTTATGCAGTTTTAACAAAAAAATCAAAACACGCTTGCAAGTTTTGTTTGAAAATAAAAATGGCTTATAATGTAATCATGGAAATTATAGACGGAAAAACCATTGCACAGGAAATTAAGCAATCGGTTAAAGAAGAAGTAGAAAAAGAATATATTTTGAAAGGCAAAAAAGTTCCTGCTCTTGCTTGTGTTATTGTTGAAGGGAATAAGGCAAGTGAAGTTTATGTTGCTTCAAAACAAAAGGCATGCACTTTTTGCAACATGGAGTCGAAGGTCGTTCGTCTTCCTGAAAATGTTTCAGAAGAAGAGTTGTTTAAAACTCTTGACGAACTTAATGAAGACAGCTCGGTTTCGGGCATATTGCTTCAACTTCCACTTCCAAATGGGCTTGATGCTGTGAAGGCAACAAATCGCATTTCACCAATAAAAGATGTTGATTGTTTAACATTTGAAAATCTTGGTGCACTTTTCTCGGCAAAAAAGAGAATTGCACCTTGCACAGCAACTGGAATCATCAAAATGCTTAAGCATGAAAACATTGAAATTTCTGGAAAACGTGCGGTTGTGATTGGAAGAAGTTTGCTTGTTGGAAAAAGTGTTGCAAACCTTCTTGAGCAAGAAAATGCAACTGTAACAATTTGCCATAGCAAAACACAAAATATGCAGGAAATAACAAAACAGGCAGACATATTGATTGTTGCAATTGGAAAACCAAAATATGTGACAGAAGAATATGTGAAAGATGGTGCGGTTGTAATTGATGTTGGCATAAACCGAACAGAAAGCGGGCTTGTTGGAGATGTTGATTTTGAAAATGTTAAAGACAAATGCAGTTTCATTTCACCAGTTCCTGGCGGAGTTGGACCACTTACTGTTGCATGTTTAATGGAAAACACACTTTTGCTTCATAAATTAAGTCACGAGGGAGAATAATATATGAGTTACGCAGATAAAGTTTTTGTTAAAAACATTAAAGATATTTTGAAACATGGAGTCACAGATAACGACCGTGAAGTTCGTCCAAAGTGGCTTGATGGAACACCTGCACATACAATAAAAAAGTTTTGCATTGTGAATCGTTATGACCTTTCAAAAGAGTTTCCAATCATTACAATTCGTAAAACGAATTATAAAAATTGCATTGACGAACTTCTTTGGATTTGGCAAAAAAAGAGCAATGACATTCATGATCTTGCCAGCCACATTTGGGACAGCTGGGCAGATGAAAATGGAACAATTGGCAAAGCATATGGCTATCAACTTGGTGTTAAACACAAATATAAAGAAGGAATGTTTGACCAAGTTGACCGTGTGATATATGACCTTAAAAACAACCCAACATCTCGCAGAATTATGACAAACATTTACAATCATCATGATCTCAGTGAAATGGCACTTTATCCTTGTGCCTATTCAATGACATTTAATGTTACTGGAAACAAGCTTAATGCAATTTTGAATCAACGTTCACAAGACATGCTTACTGCAAACAACTGGAATGTTTGCCAATATGCAATTTTGGTTCATATGCTTGCACAGGTGAGCGGGCTTGAAGTTGGTGAGTTTGTGCACGTGATTGCAGATGCTCATATTTATGATCGTCATATTCCACTTGTTAAAGAAATCATCAAACAAAAACAATATAAAGCGCCAAAGTTCGAAATTGATAAAAATGTTAAAGATTTTTATGATTTTAAGGTTGACAGTTTTAAGTTTGAGAATTATAAATATAATTCAAAGAAATATAAAATTGAAGTTGCTGTATAGGAGAAATATATGAATTTTATCGTTGCTGTAAGTGCCGACTTTGCAATTGGAAAAGGAAATCGATTGCTTTTTAATCTTCCAAAAGACCTTGCATATTTTAAAGAACACACCTTAAACAAGGTTGTTGTAATGGGGGATAAGACATATTATTCACTTCCAAAGCGACCACTTCCAAAAAGAACAACAATTG
>USJH01000142.1 GCA_900554955.1 uncultured Clostridia bacterium
TGACGTTTCGAAAAGAACATTTAGAACGGACATGTTTGAAGCATATAAAGGAACGAGAAGTCCAATGCCAGACGAGCTTAGAAATCAAATTGAACCTGTTAAAACAATGCTTTCTTTAATGAAAATTAAGATAGTTGAGAAAGAGAATTATGAAGCTGATGATATTATTGGAACACTTAGTAAAAAGTTTGATGATACAGATGTAATTATTGTTACAGGCGATCGTGACTCTTTGCAACTTATCTCAGATTCAGTTACTGTATGGCTCAACAAAAAAGGTCTTTCTGATGTTAAAGTTATGGATAAGATTGCTTTGTTTGATGAATATGGAATGACTCCTGAATCTTTTCTTCATCTTAAGGCACTTCAAGGTGATAATAGCGATAATATTCCAGGAGTTCCTGGAATTGGACCTAAAACTGCAATTGAACTTATTCAAAAATATAAAACTGTTGAGGGTGTATATTCACATCTTGACGAACTCAAACCAGGTGTTAGAACAAAACTTGAGCAAGGTAAAGAACTTGCAGAATTGTCTTTCAAACTTTCGAAAATAAAGTGCGATGTTGAACTTGATGAAACAATCGGTGACTTTGTATATGAATTTCCTTTTTCTGCTTCGGTGTATAATTTTATGGAAGAAAAAAGGTTTTCATCAATATTAAAACGAAGTGAACTTTTCAACCTTGAAAGTGAAGATAAGAAAGAGAAGAGTGTTGATATTGAAAAAATAACCACTTTAGAAAAACTGCAAAATGCTATCGACATTATTGAAAAAAGTGGCATATTTTCGTTTGTTTTCAATGAAAATAATGATATTTGCTTTGGAACAAAGAAACATGAGTGGCTCATTTCTTCGGCAATTGATATGTTTAATACAGAACATGTTTATGATTTATTTTTTGAAAAGATTGCTGTTGTTTTGGAAAATCAAACAATTCGAAAAATATTTTTTGATCTTAAACAAATGATGCACTTTTTTGATGAAAGAAATATTTCTATAAAATATAAATATGATGATGTTGGGCTTATGTATCATTTATGTGAAGGTGTTTCGGTTAAAAGTTATCTTGACATTTTGGTTCCACCAGACTATGATAAAACTGCTCCTGCAACTGGATTGATTTCTGCATATGAAAATTTGACAAAGAAAATTGATGAACTCGGAATGAGTAAACTTTATAGTGATATTGAGCTTCCGCTTCTAAATGTTTTGTTTGACATGGAAAAAACTGGCTTTAAAGTTGATCGTGAAAGGGTTAATGAACTTGGTGAAATTTATCGAACAGAGCTTGCCGAGATTACTGAACAAATTTATGAAAAGGCAGGCGAACGTTTCAATATTAATTCTTCAAAGCAACTTGCAGATGTGTTATATGACAAACTCAATCTTCCTCATAATAAAAAGAAATCAACCGGAGCTGAAGTTCTTGAAGAAATTATTTCATCACATGAAATTGTTCCATTAATTTTAAGATATAGAAAAATTAATAAGTTGCTTTCAACATATATTGATGGACTTATTCCGCATATTGATTCAAACAATTTTGTCCATACATGTTTTAAACAAACAATTACAAATACTGGAAGGCTTTCAAGTGTTGAGCCAAATCTTCAAAACATTCCTATTCGCTCAAATGAAAGCAGAGAAGTTAGAAGCATTTATGTCGCAAGTTCTAAAGATAATGTTTTGATTGATGCCGACTATTCTCAAATTGAACTTCGTCTTCTTGCTCATTGTTCGGGTGATGAATTCTTTATTGATGCATTTAATAACAATCTTGATATTCACACACAAACAGCTTGTCAAGTTTTTGGTGTAAGTCAAGATAATGTTACTCCTGAAATGCGAAGAATTGCGAAGGTTGTAAATTTTGGAATTATTTATGGCATCAGTGATTTTGGTCTTGCAAATGATTTGAAAATCACACCTAGTCAAGCAAGAGTATTTATTCAAAATTTTTATGATAGACACCCTAAAGTTAAAGAGTATATGGAAAAGTCTATCGAAAAGGCAAGGGAGACTGGAAGGGTTTCAACAATCCTTGGAAGAACAAGAAGAATGATTGATATTAATTCT
>USJH01000143.1 GCA_900554955.1 uncultured Clostridia bacterium
TGTGTATTTATAAATAAAAAAACGCAAATTATGTAAAAATATATGCAAAAAGTGTGCATAAAACGTCATAATGTGACAAATTATGCATTTTTTGACATATTTAATAATTCTTGATTTTTTGACAATTATTTCTATTTTTATTGATTTTATTAGTATATTTATTTTGTGAAAATATGATAAAATTGGCATATGAAAAATATATTAAAAAATGGTCATTTAAATAAAAAAATAAATCATATTTTTAAAATTCTGTTTTCTTGTTTTGCACTGCTTTTTAGTTTGGTTGAATTGTTATTTTTTCATGGAATTGTAAGAACCAAACAAAACATAATTTTCAATTTAACCGTTGTTGCAGAAAATTCTGAATCGTCTAAAAGGCGTTATGCAAAGGCGAAGGAAAATTGCTATTTGTTTAAAACAAGTGATGTGTCATCACTTAATGTTAGCAATGTATATTTCTTAATTCCTGAGACTTATTTTGTTACAATTTTGTTTGAAATGAATTCATCTGTTTATAAGGTTGAATATAAAGGAAAAATTGGTTATGTTTCTACTGATACAATTGTTGTTGCAACGTTTGTTCCTATTGTTTCAACACTTGATGATGTTTTTGTTGATATTTCTTCTTCTGCTGGAACACAGCTTCGTTCTTCACCATTTGCGGATAATTTATCAAATGTGATTGTGAATATTGCTCCTGGAACTAAAAATCTTGAATATGTTTCATTTATAGAGTCAACCAAACCAATTGGTGGAAATTCTAAGATTTGGTATTATGTTTTATACTATCCAGAGAACGACCCAACGGCATATTATGAGGGTTATGTTTATAGTGAAAAAACAACAAATTTAACTTCATTTTCAGACAATCTTGAAAGCAATCCTGAAATCAAAAATGAAAAGTCTGAGCCACATGTTTCTGGTGAAAATAATTTTAAAATTGTTCTTCTTGTTTTAATTCTGCTTCCTGCTGTTTTAGTTTTTGTTTTAGTTGCTTTTAGGTCACGAAAAATGATAAATTCTAAACAACAAGTTTCTGATAATGTTTCTGAACCTAAAGAAAATAAAAATCTAAAACGAAGTGTTAATTCTTTGAAAGGAAAACATTTTGTTCAAAAACAAAATAATGATGATAATGAAACGGAATTTGAAACTGAAGTGTCTGGAATTTCACCACGTTTTCCAACCTATGACATTGCTGATGACGATGATTTATTGTGATGTCTTAATATGGTTTAAAATTTTATATGTTGCTATAAAATTTCATAGATTTAAGTATTGTTTGGGATTGGTTTTTTGATAACATGAAGAATAATTCATCATATAAAAAACCGCAAATTATTGCAAATATTAGTGAAATATCGTTATATTCTTACCGATTTTGCGTTTTTATTGCTTATTTTTTCTTTTATTGTTTGCATCTTCTTCTTTCAATTTCTTTTCAAAAATCGTTTCAAGCCAGTGTTCATTTTCACCAATTTGAAATTCGATAAATTTTGTGTCCCAGTTTCTTTCAAGAAGTTTGATGCAAAGCAATTTAATAATGTTGTTTGCACTTCTATATACGCTTCTTTTTGTTGTTCCAAGTTCTTCTGCAATGGACTCGATGTTACGCTTTTTTACGAATTTCATGATTGCAAATTTACGTTGTTTTTCTGGAAGCATTCTTAGCATGTTGTCACATATCACATAGAGATTTAAAAGTTTATCTTTTCTTTCACTGAGTTCAATCACCTTGTCAATTTCGTCATATGTGCTTGAAAAAAGTCCGCTTGATAGCATCGCGTTTGAAGCTCTTGATTCAATGATTTGATCTAAAATTTTGATTACATTTGGAAGGGTTCTATACGCTTCAAGAAGTGTTTTAACATAAATATTAAGTTTTGTTTTTTGTGCTTCTTCCCACATTTTTTCTTTTGATAGTTTTGACACATTTCGACACGATTTGTCAAATATCGCATATTGATTTTTTAAATTTGTATTATTTACGCAGTCAAAATGCTTTGGAGAAGTAAAGTCACAAGAGTTTTCATTTTGAGTTGAAATTTGATTGTTCATTTGTTCTTT
>USJH01000144.1 GCA_900554955.1 uncultured Clostridia bacterium
TCCCAAAATTTTGATTAAAATTTTTTTTCAAGGGGGATAAAGTGGCTGGCGTAAAAGAAAAAGTTGAACATCTTGTTGCACCAATTGTTGAAGGCTTTGGTCTTGAACTTGTTGAAGTTGCATATGAGAAAAAGTTTGACGGAATGAATCTTACAATCTATATTGACAAAAAGGGTGGGGCAGATCTTGATGATTGCGAAAAAGTGCATCGTGCAATTGATGAACCACTTGACGAGCTTGACCCAACTGCTGGAGCATCATATACACTTAATGTTTCTTCGTGTGGGCTTGACCGAGAGATAAAAACAGATAAAGATTTTGCAAGAAATGTTGATGAAGAACTTGAGATCAAACTTTATCAAAAAATCGGCAAAAGCAAAGAATATGTTGGAGTGCTGAAAACTTTTGACACTGAAAAAATTACAATAGAAAATCAAAAAGGCGAAACAATTGAAATTCCAAGAAAGGCAATTTCAAAAGCAACCAAATTTATAAGGTTTTAAGGAGAAAACAAAATGACAAATAAAGATTTCTTTCTTGCTCTTGATGAGCTTGAAAAAACAAAAGGAATTAAAAAAGAATTTTTTATCGAAACACTTGAAAGTGCACTTGTTGCTGCATATAAGAAAAACTTTGGCGAATCAAAACTTGTAGAGGTTAAACTTAATCCAGAAAAGAATACAATTAAAGTTTATGCCTACAAAACTGTAAGAGAAGTTGTTGAAGATCCAGAAACAGAAATTTCTCTTGAAGAAGCAAAGCAAATTAAAAAGTCTTATAAAGAAGGCGACCAAGTTGCCGAAGAAATCACACCAAAAGATTTCGGAAGAATTGCTGCTGGAACAGCAAAACAAGTTGTAACACAAAAACTTCGTGAAGCTGAAAGAAATGTTGCTTTTGCTGAACTTGAAGAAAAGGTTGACACTCTTACAACTGGTTATATTCGCCGTCAAGAAGCTGATTCATATTATTTGGAACTTGCAAACACACAAATTGAAGGTGTGCTTATGCCAAACGACCAAATTGAAGGCGAAAAATATGAAATCAACGATCGTGTTAAAGTTTATATCAGAAAGCTTCGTGAAACTGCACGTGGGGTTGAAGCAATTGTTTCAAGATCTTGTGCTGGATTTGTAAGAAAATTGTTCGAAAACGAAGTTCCTGAAATTTCATCAGGACATGTTGAAATCAAAAACATTGTTCGTGAAGCTGGATATAGAACAAAAATGGCAATTTATAGTGCTGACCCACAAATTGATCCACTTGGTGCTTGTGTTGGTAACAAGGGAACAAGAGTAAACAGCGTTGTTGCTGAACTTGGTGGTGAAAAAGTTGACATTATCATTTGGAGCGATGATCCATTTGAATATATCGCACGTGCCCTTTCACCAGCAACTGTAATTTCAGTTGAAATTGATGAACTTTCAAAATCTGCAAGAGTAATTGTCCCAGACGACAAACTTTCTCTTGCAATTGGAAGGGGTGGAAGAAATGTTCGTCTTGCTGCCAGACTTACAGGTTGGAAAATTGATGTTAAAAGCGAATCAAAAGCAAATCAAGAAGAAAAACCAACAGAACAAAAACCTGAAGAAGTTATTTCTCTTGATGATATTGACAATATTTTCGGTGACATTGACTAATGACAGAAACAAAAAAACAACCTGAAAGAACTTGTGCAGTGTGCAGAAGAAAAGCACTAAAATCTGAGTTTATTAAAATTGTTAAAACAGCAAACGGTATCATGCTTGATAACAGTTATAAAATAAACGGAAGAAGTGTTTATATCTGCAAAGAAAACGATTGTATTAATAAAGCAATCAAAACAAAAGTTGTCAATCGAGCTTTCAAAAAAGAAGTTCCGGAAGACATCTATAAGGAGTTAAAATCTCTTGAAAAACCTGAATAAAATCAAATCTTATTATGGGCTTTCTATAAGAGCACGAAAAGTTGCAATTGGAACAAATGAAATTCTTGAAAAAGAGTCACATGTGGTTTTGATTTCAAAAGCACTTTCAGAAAACTCTATCAATAAGATTAAAAATCATTATAGTGGCAGGGAA
>USJH01000145.1 GCA_900554955.1 uncultured Clostridia bacterium
GCGACGTTCTGCCTTAAGCGCTTATATAATACAACCAAAAAGTTGATTTGTCAACACTTTCTGTATAAAAATATTGTATTCAGTTTTTTCAAAGTTTATGCATTTTAGTTTGACAAATGTTTTTTGAAAATTATATCATTAAAATAATAAAAGGAGATGCTTATGGAATTTGCCATTTTTGCCACCGTTTGCCTTATAATGGTTGGTGCGTTTTTGTTTGTGCGTTGCACAAGGGGTGCAGGTCCTCTTGCACTTGCTTTAAAATCAATTGCTTCAATTATTTTTGTTTTTGCTGGAATTTATGCAACCTATAAAATTGGTTTAACACTTGCAAATATGTTTATTGTTTTTGGACTTATTCTTGCACTTTTTGGAGACATTGTGCTTGATCTTAAAGTTGCATATCCAGAACAAGTGAAATCATATTTAAACACAGGAATGATAAGTTTTTCGTGCAGTTCTGCAATGTATATTGTTGCAACAATTTTGCTTTGGAACGGTCTTAAAAACTTTACACTTGCTTGTGTTGGTTCGTTTGTAATTGCACTTTTGTTTGCCGTTGTTGTGATGCTTCTTGCTAAGCCACTTAAACTTGATTTTAAGGGATATAAAATTCAAACAATTGTATATTCAACTCTTGTTGCAATGGCGGGAATTTTAAGCTTGTTTATCAGTTTTTATGTTCCTGGTTTTGCAATTTTCTCGGTTGGTGTATTGCTTGTGTTGGTTTCAGATCTTGTTTTAAGTCTTATGTATTTTGGAGGAAAACAAGACAGCAAGGTTCTTTGTATTATTAATCATATTCTTTACTATTTTGGTGAGCTTATGGTTGTTGCATATCTTTTCTTTCAGCTTGGTTAAAAGTAAAAAATAAAAAGGCAGGGGGACCTGCCTTTTATTTTGTAAATTTATTTTTCGTTAAAGAAATTTAAAACATCTTCATAAACTTCTTTGCGATTTGTTTCGTTAACAAGCTCATGACGAGCATCTGGATAAAGCTTAATTCTTGCATTTTTTCCGTGTTTAACATAAAGTCTATAAAGAGTTGTAACATCTTTTCCGCTATCACCAACAGGGTCTTTATCTCCAGCAATAAGAAAAATCTTGGTTTCTTTTGGAATGTTATCAATTTCTTTGTTTAGTTTTACAAAGTTTGTGAACATGCTTTGATAAAAACTTACAGGGAAAGATTCTCCACAAAATGGATCTTCTTGATATTTTTTATACATTTCTTCATCACGGGTAAGCCAGTTTCCATTTTCAAATTTCTTGCCATAACTTTTAAAGCTCATGTTTTCAATGGTTTTTGCGGGTTCATCTTTCTTTCCAAGTGAAACCATCATGTTTGCAAGCAGTTTTGCCATTTTGAAAAGGAATTTATCTCCATATCCAGTTCCACAAAGCACAAATTTGTCTGGAGTGAAGCAAACTTGCATAAGTCGTTGTGTTACAAACGAGCCAAAAGAATGGCTGAAAACAAAGATTGGAAGTTTATATGTTTGTTCAAGATAGTTGCAAATGATTTTTTGATCTTCTAAAATCTCGGTGAAAATATCTTTTTCGCCATAGCCTTGTTTGCCTTCATAAACAAGAGAATGGCCATGTCCACGAAGGTCACTTACAAGGACAACATATCCATTTTTGCAAAGAAATTCGGCAAAATCTTGATATCTTGCACCATGCTCTTGCATTCCGTGAATAATTTGAATGCATGCCTTTGCTTTTTTCTCGGGCTCAAAAACATAACAATTAAGTTCTAAATCGTGAAAACCTTTAATTTTAATATTTTTCATGTTAATCTCCTTTAATAATGTGAGTAAAAATATGTTTTTTTATGAAAATAGTATATCAGTTTTGAAAATTTTTACAAAACAAAACGAACGGCAAAAATAAAAAAATGAATATCGCTAAAAACTTTTGTTTAAAAATATTGACAAAGCAGGTGAAAAAGCCTATACTAAAATGGCTTTCAGCGAAATGCAACCGTAGCTCAGCTGGATAGAGCATTCGGCTACGAACCGAAAGGTCGGGGGTTCGAAT